>CAZPYW010000108.1:0-1705 GCA_964590095.1 uncultured Oscillospiraceae bacterium
CGTTCTTCTGGCCGCCGCAGGGTCCGTTGACAAGGCTCTTGGCGCACTGGGTGATGGGGCAGATGCCGCCGGTCTGGCCAAGGACGCAGTCGCCGCAGAAGTGACAGGCCTCTTCCCAGACGCCAAAGCGAACAGCCTCGCCAAGGTACATGGTGTTGTTGGAGGGGTAGGTGGGGATGCCGGGGGCATTCTTCGCCACGCACTGTACGCCGTCGCCGCAGGACATGCAGATGACGCAGTCGGGCTTGGCAGCGACCAGGGGCTTCATCTTGCCCTTGACGCCAAGGTTCATGCAGCAGTAATCCGCAACCGTGGTGCCGACGACCTTCTTACCGGCCTCTTCCAGTGTTTTTGCCAGCGCTGCGACCTCGGGCTCACCGCCGGTGTGGCAGGCCGTGGCACAGCTGTTACAGCCGACGATCGCAACTGTTTTCGCATCGCCGACCATCGCCATAAGCTCATCAATGGGCTTTTTCTGTGTGATGATCATGAAATCTTCTCCTTCGTTTCCCGTATGCATCGCAGTGCCCTGCGATCATGGCGTCGCCGGTGCGCCGCCTTTTCTATGCGTATCATAATACATTTGCCGCGAGAAATCAACACAATTCAACGTTAACCCAATAAAAATTTCGGGCTTTTCTGTCCGATTGTGCATGTTCCACGATGTTCCCGCGCGCCGGTGGGGCAGGACTTGCAAAATGCACGGCTGTGGGGTATAGTTGAAGGGTACAGAGGGATTTAACGAAGCGCCGCGCCGCGGCAGGAGGTATGCGATGTTTTCTGAAACGCTGATCTGCGTGGGAAAGCTGAAGGAAAAATTCTATCTCTCCGCAGCCGCAGAGTATCAGAAGCGGCTGAGCGGGCTGTGCAGCTTTACGCTGCTTGAGCTGCCGGAGGTGCGCCTGCCGGATAGCCCGTCGCAGGCAGAGATTGCGCAGGCGCTGGCAAAGGAGGCCGCCGCCATCCGCGCGCGGATCCCAAAGGGGAGCTGGCTGTGCGTGCTTGCCATTGAGGGGAAGCTTTTTTCCTCACAGGAGCTGGCTGCGCGGCTTGCCGCGGTGAAAAGCAGCGGAAAGAGCAGCGCGTGCTTTGTGATCGGCTCATCCTTTGGACTGGATGAGGCGCTCAAGCGTGAGGCGGATTGCAGACTGTCCATGTCGCCCATGACCTTTCCGCACCATCTGGCGCGGGTGATGGCGCTGGAGCAGCTCTATCGCGCAGAGGCCATTCAGGCCGGAACAAAATATCACAAGTAATCGATTCCGATAGAATTATGGTAAGAATTAAGAATATGGAGGAATGGGTATGTTCAAAACAGCCGGACAAATGGAGCAGCAGGTCAAACACAACATCCGCGGCGGCGAGGGAAGTCCGCATTTTACGCACCTGTTTTCAGCCGAGGAGCTGGGCGGCCGCGCCGAGCTGCTGGCGGTCATTACGCTGAAACCCAATGAGTCTGTCGGGGTGCATCCGCATGATGCAAACGGCGAGGTGTATTATCTCCTGCAGGGCAGCGCCACCGTGACAGAGGACGGCGAAAGCCGCGTGCTCAGCGCGGGCGACGCGGAATTCTGCGCCGACGGACACACCCATTCGATCCGAAACCACACGGATGCACCGGCTGTATTTCTGGCGCTGGTCATGCCGAACCGATAAACTGTGCACATGTGTATAAAAGCGCGCCGCCGGTGGGCGGCGCGCTTTT
>CAZPYW010000108.1:1805-5328 GCA_964590095.1 uncultured Oscillospiraceae bacterium
CCGCCGGTGGGCGGCGCGCTTTTGTGCGGCGGGTTTCTTTACTTTTTTCGCGTGAGATGGTATGATACCGTGGAACGAAATCTGTTGAAAGCAGGTGAACGGAATGGATACCTGTATTAAATGTGGAAAGCCTATTCCTGACGGCGAGCTGTTCTGCGCCGAATGCAGTCTGAATCCCGCGGCTGCTGCGCCCGAGCACGCGCCGCATCGCGCAGAACCGGCACAGGGACGGATGCAGAAGCCGGTGCGCCGTCCCGCTGCACAGCGTGCGGCTGTCGCTGCGCCGGCTGTAAAGATTCAAAGCAAGACGCCGCGCGGCGTGATTGCGGCGCTGGTGCTGCTGGCGCTTCTGGCGGCGGGACTGCTCACGCTGGTCGTTTTGCAGTATGTCAACGGCAGCCAGTGGCGCAATGAGCTGCGCGTGCAGGAATCGTCGCTGGATGCGCGCGAAAAAGAGCTGGAAGACCTCCATACACAGGTCGGGACGCTTTCCGATGCGCTGGATGAGGCAGAGAATACGATCGACACGCAAAATGACACGATCAAGGCGCTGACGGCGCGCGCCGAGACCGCCGAAAGCACCGCCAGCCAGAGCCAGTATGACGCGGATACGCAGCTGGCCGAGCTGGAACGCATTACACAGGAGAATATCGAGCTTCGGCTGTCGGTTGAGGCGGGCGAGGCAGAGAACGAAAAGCTCACCAAATCCGTCGATGAGCTGAGCGGGTCGGTGCAGACGCTGACGCAGGAGAATTCGTCGCTGCGTAAAAAGTCGGATTTTGTGGACAGCTACATCGTCTTTGTCGAAAATGACAAGTCCGGCCTGTACCACCACTATGACTGCGCGCACTTCGTGCAGAAGAGCTTCTGGGCATACAGCCGCAAGCTGGCCGAGCGCAACGGCTATGAGGCCTGTCCCGACTGCTTCGGCGGCTAACACGCGACACATGAAAACGAGAAGGGAACAAGCGCCATGGGCATGGATATTTCCGCACTGATTCAGAAAATGATCGTCATGTTTCTGACCATTCTGGCCGGCTATCTTGCGACAAAGGCCGGTGTACTGAATGGACAGACCAACCGTGCCTTTTCTCTGCTGATCAGCAATGTCACAAATCCGCTGCAGATCCTGGCCTCGGTGCTGTGCTGTGAGCATGTGCTGTCCAATCTGGACGTGCTGGGGCTGAGTCTGATCGCGCTTTGCACATATGTCGTGCTGATCGCGCTGAGCTTTGCGCTGCCGCGGCTGCTGCGCATTCCGCAGAGCGACGCGGGCGTCTACCGGTTTATGCTGATCTTCTCCAATGTCGGATTTATGGGCTATCCGCTGGTGCAGTCGCTGTTTGGGAGCGGCGCGGCGTTTTATCTGACGGTGTTTGTGCTGTTTTTCCAGCTGGTCGTGTGGAGCTACGGCGTCCATCTGATCGGCGGGAAGGGACACTTTTCCTTTCACGCATCCATCCTGCTGCGCCCGTGTATTCTGGCGTCGCTGTGCAGCTATGTGCTCTATATGACGGGGCTTCGCCTGCCTGCGGTCATAGGTGAGGCTGCCACGTTTATCGGAGATGCAACCTCGCCGCTGGCGATGCTGATCATCGGCTGCTCGCTGGCGCAGATGGAGATGAAAAGCGTGTTTGGCCGCTGGCGCGTGTACGTGCTGGCGCTGCTCAAGCTGATTCTCCTGCCGCTTCTGGGCTATCTGATCCTGCATCCGCTGGTAAAGAATGAGCTGATGCTGGGTGTCAGCGTGGTGACGCTCTGTATGCCGGTTGCCACAAACGCCACTATTATCAGCTATCAGCAGCATGCGGATGACAAGCTGGCCTCGTCCGGCGTATTTGTCACAACGCTGCTTTCGGTGGTGACGCTGCCGCTGATGATGGCGCTGCTGTTCTGAGCGCTGCGCCGTGAGCGGGCGCGGAAATCAATTTGTTTTGTCCGGCGGCAGGTACGTCGGGCAAAATTCTCTCTGCGATTCGGGTTTTGCGGGTTGCTGCGGGGATACATGGCGGCAGAGGCGGGGACGATTGGCGAAAACGTGGAAAAATACTTGCGAAAAACTTAGTTTTTACACACAATTTCTGTTGACGAAATTCGTTGATTCTGCTATAATTCATGATTGTGCGAGTATGCTCGCATGGAGGTGCATTCATGCTCAGTCAACTGAAAAGCGCAAAGAAAGTTGTCGGCGCAAAACAGCTTCGCCGCGCGCTTGCCGAGCAGACCGCCACCGCCGTTTTTCTGGCAAAGGATGCAGACCCTGCGCTGACGCAGCCGCTTGCACAGCAGTGTGAGCCGTGCGGCATCACGCCTGTCTGGGTCGAATCGATGCAGGCGCTTGGTAAGGCCTGCGGCATCTCGGTCGGCGCTGCGGCTGCCGCAATTTTGCGCTGAGCGGCCATATTCTGGTCCCAACGGAATATCCTGTGATATTTCGGGATAATATAAGCTGTAATTCAGCAACACTTGAGAAAGGAGGAAAATCAATGCCCACTTTCAATCAGCTGGTGAGAAAGGGAAGAGAACAGTCCACCTACAAGTCCACTGCTCCCGCTCTGCAGAAGGGTATCAACACCCTGAAGAACCGTGCTACCGATCTGTCTTCTCCTCAGAAGAGAGGCGTCTGCACTGCTGTTCGTACCACCACCCCGAAGAAGCCGAACTCCGCTCTGCGTAAGATCGCCCGTGTGCGTCTGACCAATGGCTACGAAGTTTCTGCTTACATTCCCGGCGTCGGTCACAATCTGCAGGAGCACTCCGTCGTGCTGATCCGCGGCGGCCGTGTCAAGGACCTTCCCGGCGTCCGCTACCACATCATTCGCGGTACGCTCGACACCCAGGGTGTGCAGGGTCGTATGCAGGCTCGTTCCAAGTACGGCGCGAAGAAGCCCAAGGCTGGCAAGAAGAAGTAATCTTCCGGCACCTATTGCACTGATGCCTTTTTGCAAGGCAACGCCTTGCTGAGAGTTTTTATATATATCGTAAAACCTCTTGGCAGGCACAAAAACAGAGGAGAAAGACCTCTGAAGTACCTATGAAATCATTTTATGAAGGAGGGAAGCAAAGTGCCCAGAAGAGGTAATGTTCCCAAGAGAGAAATCCTGCCGGATCCGATCTACGGTTCTGTTCTGGTGACCAAGCTTGTCAACAGCATCATGCTCGACGGCAAGAAGGGTGTCGCACAGAAGGTCGTCTATGGCGCTTTCCAGATCGTAGAAGAGAAGACCGGTAAATCCGGCCTCGAGGCTTTCCAGACCGCCATGGAAAATATCATGCCGGCTGTTGAAGTCAAGACCCGCCGTGTCGGCGGCGCCAACTATCAGGTTCCTATGGAAGTTCGTCCCGCAAGACGTCAGACCCTGGGTCTGCGCTGGCTGACGACCTATAGCCGCAACAGAAGTGAGAAGACCATGAAAGAGCGCCTTGCCGGCGAGATCATGGATGCCTGCAACAACACCGGTTCCGCCGTCAAGAAGCGTGAGGATACGCATAAGATGGCCGAGGCCAACAAGGCGTTCTCGCA
>CAZPYW010000109.1:0-5299 GCA_964590095.1 uncultured Oscillospiraceae bacterium
CTGCGCGGAAGCGAAGGATGTGGAGCTTGCGAGGACGAAGCTCTTCTTTTTGCATACTTTTTCTGGAGCGGCAGAAAAAGTATGCCTGCGGAGCAAGGGAACTTGCATACAAGTAGGAGAGTATCTCTCCAACGTGAAACGTTGAACATGCGCTGCCGCATGCGCAGTGTGCGGTTTTTTGCGCCCTTTGGGCGCAGCGGGTCGATGTGGGCATCGACCCCTACAGGCAATCCCTCAGTCAGCCTTGCGGCTGACAGCTCCCTTTACACAAGGGAGCCGCCGCACGCGCCGCGCGCGGTTTTTTTGCGCCTTTGGGCGCAAAAACTCCCCCAGGGCGCAGCCCTGGGGGAGTGGAAGCTTACAGCTCGCAGTTGTTGACCGTTCTGGGGAACGGCAGCACGTCGCGGATGTTCGAGATGCCGGTCAGGTACATGACGCAGCGCTCAAAGCCAAGGCCGAAGCCTGCGTGGCGCGTGGAGCCGTACTTGCGAAGATCCAGATAGAACTGGTAGTCTTCCTCCTTCAGACCACACTCATGCATACGCTGGACAAGCGTGTCATAGTCGTCCTCGCGCTGGCTGCCGCCGATGATCTCGCCGATGCCGGGGACAAGGCAGTCCATCGCGGCGACGGTCTTGCCGTCGGGGTTGAGCTTCATATAGAACGCCTTGATCTCCTTGGGATAGTCGGTGACAAAGACAGGACGCTTGAAAATCTGCTCGGTCAGATAGCGCTCATGCTCGGTCTGCAAATCGCAGCCCCAGAAGACCTTGTAATCAAACTGGTCGTTACGCTGCGCCAGCAGCTCAATCGCCTCGGTATACGTCACATGCGCAAAGTCAGAGGTCATGACATGGTGCAGCCGCTCCAGCAGTCCCTTGTCCACGAACTGGTTGAAGAACGCCATCTCCTCGGGTGCCTTTTCCAGCACGTAGGCGATGATATACTTGATCATGTCCTCGGCCAGCTGCATGTCGTCGCTGAGGTCGGCAAACGAAATCTCAGGCTCGATCATCCAGAACTCAGCAGCGTGGCGCGTGGTGTTGGAGTTTTCAGCGCGGAACGTGGGGCCAAAGGTATAGATGTTGCGGAACGCCTGCGCAAAGGTTTCACCGTTGAGCTGACCGGAAACGGTCAGGTTGGTGGACTTCCCGAAGAAATCCTTGGAATAGTCTACCTTGCCGTCCTCGGTGCGTGGCAGATCGTCGGGATCGAGCGTGGTGACGCGGAACATTTCACCCGCACCCTCGCAGTCAGAGCCGGTGATCAGCGGCGTGTGGACATAGACAAAGCCGCGCTCCTGGAAGAAGCTGTGGATGGCATAGGCAATGATGCTGCGGACGCGGAAGACAGCCTGGAACGTATTGGTGCGCGGACGCAGATGCGTGACGGTGCGCAGATATTCCATCGAGTGGCGCTTGGGCTGGATGGGGAAGTCGGGCGTGGAGACGCCCTCGACCGCGACGCTTTGCGCCTGAATTTCAAACGGCTGCTTGGCATCGGGCGTCAGCACCAGCGTACCGGTGACGATCACAGCCGCGCCGATGTTCAGCTTGGAGATTTCGGTGAAGTTTGCAAGCTCACTGCCGTAGACGACCTGAACCGGAGAGAAGAAGGTGCCGTCGGAGAGTACGATGAAGCCGAAATTCTTGCTGGCACGCAGATTGCGCACCCAGCCGCCGACCTTGACGGTCTGACCGGCATATGTTTCGGTCTGCTTAAAAAGGGAGCGAACGGGGGTCAACTGTTCCATAGCGTTATATCCTCACTCTTGCCCAAATGGGCATATTATATGGTATTACAGGAGCAAAATGCCTGCCTTTGCACATGCCTCGCTTGTGGCGCTGTCCCACAGACTGGACTGCACCTCGCCAATGTGGCAGGTGCCGATCATCAGCATGCAAAGACGGCTCTGGCCGATGCCGCCGCCCATGGTGAGCGGAAGCTGGCCGCTGAGCAGCAGCTTGTGGAACGGAAGCTCACGCCGGTCATCGCAGCCTGCAAGGTGCAGCTGACGGTCAAGCGCTTCTTCGTCCACACGAATGCCCATGGACGAGATCTCAAAGGCACACTCGAGAATGGGATTCCACATCAGAATATCGCCGTTGAGCGTCCAGTCATCATAGTCGGGCGCGCGGCCGTCATGCGGCTCGCCAGAGCGCAGCTTGCCGCCGATCTGCATCAAAAAGACGGTGTGATGCTCGCGCACGATGGCGTTTTCGCGCTCTTTCGGCGTTTTGTCGGGGTACATGTCCGCAAGCTCCTGCGTGGTGATGAAGAACACATCCCGCGAAAGCTTGGTATGCAGACTGGGGAATGCGACGCCAAGGGCGTCATTCGTCTCGCACACGGCGCCGACGATATCGCGCACCGTGCGGCGCAGATACGCCTCATTGCGGTCCTCACGCGCGATGACCTTCTCCCAGTCCCACTGGTCAACGTAGATCGAGTGGAGGTTATCGACCTCTTCGTCGCGGCGGATGGCGTCCATGTCGGTGAACAGACCCTTGCCGACGTTGAACTCATAGCGCTTGAGCGCCAGACGCTTCCACTTGGCAAGCGAGTGAACGACCTGCGCCTGTGTGCCGATGTCGGGAACGTCAAAGCTGACAGGGCGCTCATAGCCGTTGAGGTTGTCGTTCAGGCCGGAGTTCTCCTCGACGAACAGCGGGGCAGATACCCGCCGCAGATTCAGTGCATTGCTCAAATTGACCTGAAAATTGCTTTTAATAAATTCAATGGCGCGCTGCAGTTCATAAACGGAAAGCGGCGCATGGTAACCGGCAGGGATGACGAGCTTGCTCATAAGCAGAACTCCTTTCTAAAAAATTATACAGTATTTTACCGCAGTATGCAAGTCAAGTCAAGGTGCGAAAAAGCAAATCTCCGCGGAAATCAGAATATTTTTTTGGAATCAATACAAATTGGAATCAGGTGGGAATTTTACATGGATATGCGCTCTGCTGTGCCTCGCGCCCCTGACGCATGGCCTCGCGCTGCGTGTCACAAAACACGCGCAGAAATTCAAAAAACGCGCTGACGGCCTGCCGCTCGGGCGGGGCAGAGCAGGTGACGATCAGATCACGGTGACAGAATGCGTCCTCGATTTCAAGCAGGCGCACACGGTCGCTGTCGATGTGTCCCCAGGTAAACTCCGGCCAGAAGCCGACACCCATATTTGCCGCGATCATATTGCGCACAGCGGCGGGACTGTCGCTTTCAAAGGCAATTTTGGGCGTAAAGCCGATGTGGCGGCAGAATTTATCACAGATGGCGCGAAACTGCTTGGAGGCGAGCAGACAGATAAAGCCGGCATCTGCAACCTCGGCCATCCGGATCGAGCGCAGGCCGGTATACGGCGCGCGGTTTGGAACAGCCAGCAGGATTTTTTCGGTGCAGACAAAGCGCGCGCCGCTGCGCCGCCGCTCGGGTGTGTAGACGTGTTCGGTGCGGATCTCAATGTCGCACAGCTCCTCGGGCGCGTTTTGCAGAAAGCGGAAGTTGAGGTCGCGGCGCTCGGACTGATAGGCGATGATCGCCTGCGTGACAAGCGTCGAGGCCGAGAGAACATTCAGACGCACCGTCCGGCTCTCCTGCTCGTCGATCAGCTGCAAGTGCGCCGGCAGCTCGTCCAGCTGCCGCAGCAGGGGCGTGAGCTGCTTTTGCAGATAGCGCCCGCAGGGCGTAAGGACAATATTGCGCCCCTTTGCGGCAAACAGCCGCACGCCAAGACTCTCCTCCAGCTTGTGGATGGACTGCGTCAGTGCGGGCTGCGCGATGTGCAGCTGCGCCGCGCTGCGCGTAATGTGCTGTGTTTCGGCCACGGTCAGAAAATACCGCATCTGTGTAAGCTCCATGTGCCCTCCGATTTATAAGCTAAAACTTATGGATTTCATATTATTTATATATTATACTTTATGAATTGTCAATGTTAGAATACCCGCGGCGCAGCGAATTGCGCCAAAAATACTGAGAAAATGAGAGGGATTTACAATGGCGGAACTTCTTGAGGCGGCAATGCTCGTCTGCTTCGGCTTTTCGTGGCCGATCTCGCTTTTGTCCAATATTCGTGCCAAAACGGCGCAGCACATGAGCCTGCAATTCATCCTGCTGATCACGCTGGGCTATGTGGCCGGCATCACGTCCAAGATCATCCGGCATCAGTTTACTTATGTCTTCGTGGTCTACATCATCAATCTGGTGATGGTTTCTGCCAACATTGCGGTCTATTTCATCAACCGCAGCTATGACCGCCGCCGCAAGGCTGAGGCCACTGAGAGCAAGCTTGCCGCGCAGAAGGCACAGCGCGAGGCCAAGGCCGCCGCTGCTGAGTCCACCGAGGAAGCGTAAGCATCATAGAATAAGATAACGCATCAAAAGCGAAAGCCCAACGGGCTTTCGCTTGCGCATGTCAAAAAGGTGTTTTTGACATGCGGTCAAACGCGAACCACTTCGCTGGGTTCGCGTTTGATTTTTTTCGCGCTGCTGCGCGCATAAATCGTGCGTCTTTGACGCACGATTTCCACACTTGCATCGCGCAGCGAGTTTTGTCCGACGTACACGCCGCCGGACAAAACAGATCTGCATTTTATTTGCGCCGTTGGCGCAAACACTGCGAGTTTTTTGACAGTCAAAAGCGAAAGCCGTTTCAGGAATTACCCTGAAACGGCTTTCTGATTATTCTGAGTTTGCTTACTTCATCAGCTTGTTGTCAACAACGTCCTTCAGCAGTGCGCTGAATGCGTCCAGCGTCATGGCGCCAAGGTCGCCCTCGGTGCGGTGGCGCGGCGAGACGGTGCCGTTTTCGATGTCGCGGTCGCCCACGATCAGCATGTACGGCGTCTTGTCCATCTGTGCCTCGCGGATCTTCTTGCCGATCTTTTCGTTGCGGCCGTCGACCTCGACACGATAGCCATTTGCAGTCAGCTTGTCAGCAACGCTGCGCGCATAGTCCAGCGCACGGTCGGTGACAGGAAGCACCTTGACCTGAACGGGGCTGAGCCAGGTGGGGAACGCACCGGCGAAATGCTCGGTGATAACGCCGATGAAACGCTCGATCGAGCCAAGCAGCGCGCGGTGAATCATGACCGGACGATGCTTCTCACCGTCCTCACCGGTGTACTCCAGCTCAAAGCGCTCGGGCATCTGGAAGTCGAGCTGAATGGTGCCGCACTGCCAGGTTCTGCCCAGCGAGTCAGCCAGATGGAAGTCGAGCTTCGGGCCATAGAATGCGCCGTCGCCTGCGTTGATGACAAAGTCCTTGCCCATCTCGGTGATGGCCTCCTGCAGCGTCTGCTCG
>CAZPYW010000110.1:0-5276 GCA_964590095.1 uncultured Oscillospiraceae bacterium
GGCAAAAGCCCCGCGCAGCGGTCTGCGCGGGGCACATGATTTTACAGCAGCCTGCGGCTCAGAGGGTCAGCGTCTCGGTGCTGACGTCGGCATCGGCGCAAAGCGCGCGGCACTTTGCCGTAAAGGCGGCGACCTGCTGCGGACAGCGGCCGATATAGCGCATGGGCTGCAGCTCGGCGCGGATGTCCTCTGCGCACATGCCGAAGGCGGGCTCGGCAGCCAGCGCCGCAACCAGATCCCAGCTTTCGCCCCGCTTCATGCAGGCGGTTGCCTCCATTGACGCGCGGCGGATGATCTCGTGCACCTTCTGTCGGTCGCCGCCGCGCCGGACGGCAGCCATCAGCAGGTTTTCTGTTGCAATAAAGGGCAGATAGTCAGAAACGCTCTTTGCAACGATGGCCTCGTTTACGTGCAGCCCTGCTGTGACGTTCTGCATGATGCGCAGAATGCCGTCAGCGGCGAGGAACGCCTCGGGGATGGAGATGCGGCGATTGGCTGAGTCATCCAGCGTCCGCTCCATCCACTGTGTCATGGCGGTCATGGGCGCGTTTGCCGCGTCTGCGATGAGATACCGCGCAAGCGAACAGATGCGCTCACAGCGCATGGGATTGCGCTTATAGGCCATGGCGGACGAGCCGACCTGTGCGGCTTCAAACGGCTCCTCGACCTGACGGTCGTGCTGGAGCAGGCGCACATCGGTGGCAAATTTACAGCAGCTCTGCGCAAGGGAGGAGAGCGCCGCTAGAATCCGGCTGTCCAGCTTGCGCGGATACGTCTGGCCGCACACGTCATACAGGCGCGTAAAGCCAAAGTCGGCCGCGATGCGGCGGTTCATCTCATCGATTTTTGCCTCGTCGCCGTCAAACAGGGCAAGGAAGCTGGCCTCGGTTCCGGTTGTGCCGCGGCATCCAAGGAAGCGGATGGCGCGGATGGCGTCGTCCAGCTCTTCCAGGTCTAGCAGCAGATCCTGCAGCCACAGTGTGGCGCGCTTGCCCACTGTCACCAGCTGCGCGGGCTGATAATGTGTGTAGCCGAGACACGGTGTGGCAGCATATTTGTCCGCGAAGTCACACAGATTCCGCATCACGGCCAGCAGCTCGCCGCGCAGATGGCGCAGCGCGTCGCGGTAGATGATGAGATCGGCGTTGTCGGTGACGTAGCAGCTTGTCGCGCCCAGATGGAGAATACCGGCGGCATCGGGTGCCATCACGCCAAAGCCGTGGATATGCGCCATCACGTCATGGCGGATCTCACGCTCTTTTTCCGCGACGACGTCATAGTTGATGGGGGAGATGTTTGCGCGCAGCTGATCGACCTGCGCCTGCGTGATGGGCAGACCCAGATCGTGCTGTGCCTGCGCAAGGCTGACCCACAGCCGCCGCCATGTTTCATACCGCATGTCGGGGGAAAACAGGTGGAGCATCCGGCGGGAGGCGTAGCGTGAGGCCAGCGGACTTTCATAAACAGGTTTCGTCATGGCCATCAGCGGTAGATGATCTCGTCGCGCTGTGCGCCGACGGAAACGTAGGAAATGCGGACACCGATGGCCTGCTCGATGAACTCAACGTAGTTGCGCGCGGCCTCGGGGAGGTCTTCATAGCGGCGCACGCCGGAAATGTCACAGCCCCAGCCGGGGAGGGTGGTCAGGATGGGCTTTGCCTGGCCGATCACGGCGGGGAAGGGGAAGTCGTCTGTTGCCTTGCCGTTAAGCGAGTACTGGACGCAGACCGGAATCTCGGTCATGTACGATAGAACGTCCAGCTTGGTCAGCGCGACCTCGGTCGCGCCCTGTACGCGGCAGCCATAGCGCGTGGCAACGATGTCAAGCGGGCCGACACGGCGCGGACGGCCGGTGGAGGCGCCGTACTCGCCGCCTGCGGCGCGGAGCTTCTCGGCCTCTTCGCCGAACCATTCGGCGGTAAACGGCCCCTCACCCACGCAGGTGGAATAGGCCTTGACAATGCCCAGCGTCCGGTCAACGTGGCTGCCCGGGATGCCGGCGCCGACGCAGGCATAGCCCGCGTTGGAGGAGGAAGACGAGGTATAGGGGAAAATGCCAAAATCAATATCACGCAGCGCGCCCAGCTGCGCCTCAAACATGATGCTCTTGCCGGACTGCTGTGCGGCATAGAGATAGCTGCCGGTGTCACAGATATAGGGCGCGAGCTTTTCGCCAAATTCGCGGCACCACGCCAGAAGCTCATCCAGCTTGTACGGCTCAGCGCCGTAGACGTTCTGGATGGTCAGGTTTTTCCACTCGAGGATGCCGGCCAGATGCTGTGCCAGATAGTCCGGATAGAGCAGCTCGCCCATCATGACGGTCTTCTTCTGGTATTTGTCCGAGTAGACCGGCGCAATGCCGCGCAGGGTGGAGCCGTACTTTTTATCCTTCAGACGCGCCTCTTCCAGACCGTCCAGTGCGCGGTGATAGGGGAAGACAATGGTCGCGCGGTCAGAGATTTTGAAGTTTTCGGGCGTGACGCTGACACCGGCGTTCACCAGCGTCTGCATTTCCTCCCAAAGTGCCTCGGGGTCGATGACCACGCCGTTTCCAAGGACGTTGACCACGTTTGGCAGACAGATGCCCGAGGGGATCAGATGCAGTGCGAATTTTCCGTATTCATTGACGATGGTATGACCGGCGTTGTTGCCGCCCTGATACCGGCAGACGATGTCGTATTCACGCGCGATCAGATCGACCATGCGACCCTTGCCCTCATCGCCCCAGTTGATGCCTACGATAGCACAGTTGCTCATGATTCGGTTCTCCTTTTATGCAGTGTGCGCGGCTTGCGCAAATTTCTACACATATTATATCCCAGGATACGACATAAGTAAATCAGTTAAAATGAATATTGACCATTAAAAATTGTAATGGCAATTAACAAAAACAGGTGTGCGCGCAGTGCGGACAGCGTGTGCGGCGCGCGCCGTTTTTTGCACTGACCGCGGCGCGCAAAAGAGATGGAAAAATGAAAAACCTTTCATTTTTATCGGGAATCGGCGCGGATAATCAAAGAATATGCAGACGGCTGCATTTGCATTTTCGGGGAATTGGCTGGCAAAGAATGCGTATAGAAAACTGGAAACGGCGTACAGAAGCGTTTTTCGGGCTTTACTTTTTCCTTTTAATCCATTAATATAGGAAATACATAGTACAACACTTTAAAGTGAGGGAATAACCTTGAATAACAGAAATAAACGCTCAGACCCGCAAAGCGATCTGTACCGCGCAATTTTGATGCTGAAAGACGTGGATGAGTGCTATGACTTTTTTGTCGATCTGTGCACCGTTTCCGAGCTGAAGGCCATGGAGCAGCGCTTTGAGGTTGCCAAGCTCCTGAATGAGGGACTGATCTACAACGATATTCTGGAGAAGACCGGCGCAAGCAGCGCGACCATCAGTCGTGTCAACCGGAGTCTGAACTATGGCACAGACGCCTACCATGCCATCTTCGACCGCATGGCGGAGGAGGAGAAATGAGCGCCTATGATGCGCTTGCCGGCAGCTATGACGAGCTGACCTATGACGTGCCGTACCAGAAAATCGAGGCGTTTTTTGAATCGGCGCTGCGGCGATTTCGGGTGGATGCGGAGACCGTACTGGATCTGGCGTGCGGAACGGGGTCACTGGCCATCCTGCTGGCGCAGAACGGCTTTCAGGTGATCGGCGTTGACATGTCAGAGGAAATGCTGACGCAGGCAAGCCAGAAGTCGGCCGGCATGGAGCATCCGCCGATCTGGGTTCACCAGCAGATGCAGCGTCTGCGTCTGCCGCAGAAGGTGGATGCGGCGGTCTGCTGTCTGGACAGCATCAACTATCTGACCAACCCTGAACACTGTAGGAAGACATTTCAGCGCGTGTACCAGAGTCTGAACAGCGGCGGAATGCTGATGTTTGACATCAACACGCCGTATAAGCTGCGCGGGATGGACGGCCAGGTGTTTCTGGATGAAACGGATGATACCTATTGCGTCTGGCGCGCGTCGCTGAGTGGCGGCGGCGCAAACTGCATCTATTGTATCGATCTGTTTCAGCGTGAAGATGAAAACTGGGTGCGCAGCACCGAGATCCACACGGAGCACATCTATACGCAGGAGGAACTCACGCAGTATCTGCGCGAGGCAGGCTTCCGGAAAATCCATTGCTACGGCGATCTGAGCTTCCGCAAGCCGAAGGAAACCGAATTACGTATCTATTTCGTAGCATTAAAATAGCATTTATAGCATTTAAGGAGTAATCATGCAGGATCAAATCGTTCGTGCGATGACGAAGGACGGCTGGGTCAAGGCCGTTGCCATCAGCTCGCGCCAGAGCGTCGAGCGCGCACGGCAAATTCATAAAACACTTCCCACCGCCACAGCGGCGCTTGGACGGCTGCTTTCGGCGGCGTCCATGATGGGAAATATGCAGAAGGTCGAGGACGGCTCGATCACGCTACAGATCAAGGGCGGCGGGCCGCTTGGTATGCTGCTGGCCGTGTCGGATGCCGAGGGCAACGTCCGCGGCTATGTGGAAAATCCGCAGATCAGCCTGCTGGAAAAATACCGCGGCAAGCTGGATGTCGGCGCGGCCGTGGGAACGGACGGGATGCTGACGGTCATCCGCGATCTGCGGATGAAAGAGCCGTATGTCGGCAGTGTTGAGCTGGTATCGGGTGAAATTGCAGAGGATATCACGCAGTATTTTGCCCAGAGTGAGCAGATTCCGACCGCCTGTGCGCTGGGTGTTCTGGTCGATGTCGATCAGAGCGTGCGCGCTTCCGGCGGGTATATCGTGCAGCTGCTGCCGGGCGCGCCTGACGAGACGATCGACCGGCTTGAGGCGGGCGTCAACGCGGCTGGAAGCGTGACATCGATGCTGGATGCGGGGCTTGACCCCGAGCAGATGCTGCAAAAGGTCATGTCCGACTTCGAGGTGGAGATTCTGGAGAAGACGCCGGTCGAGTACCGCTGCTCCTGCAGCCGTGAGCGGGTGGCACGGACGCTTTTGACGCTGGGCACAGAAGAGCTGGAACAAATCGTCCAGACGGGAGAGACGCTGCACATCGATTGCCAGTTCTGTGACAGAATATACGATTTTACGCCGGAAAACGTGCAGGAAATCCTGAATCAGGCGTCCGGAAATTCGTGAAAATTTTTTCGGTGGAATGCTTGACAAATTGAGCTTCTTTGTGTATAATAACACCCGTCGCTGAGAGATGCGACACGGTTGTGGAACGGAAGGTTAGCTCAGCTGGGAGAGCACTTGCCTTACAAGCAAGGGGTCACAGGTT
>CAZPYW010000111.1:0-5216 GCA_964590095.1 uncultured Oscillospiraceae bacterium
CTGCGGCGCTTTCGTATGCCTGCTGCTTACCATACAGGTTGACGTAGCCTATGACGATGTGAATCTGCTCAGAAACCAGATAGAGCAGCGCGGTGGAGAGATAGGGGAGCGCCTCCTGCGCATCGCGCCCGTGACAGGCCAGCGCCATGCCGATGCGTGCGTGGTTCATCCGACAGGGATTGTAACGCTTCAGGATTTCCAGCCCTGTGTCGTATTCGCCCAGCGTCAGATACAGCTCGGCAATGGCGTTTTGGAGGGTGTAGATGCTGATTTCGGGGTCTGTGTTCTGGCTGATCAGCTGGCAGGCGTGCTGGTAAAGCGTCAGCGCGCGCCGCGTGTATTCCGGCTTTTGCAGATAAAGGCCGCGCGTGCTGTAGTTGTCGGCGGCGTAGTAGACGATTGCAAAGCAGTTTGGAAAGCGTCTGAGCGCCATTTCGGCCGTTTCCAGTGCATCCGGCGCGCTCCGGTCGTGGCGGAACGCGCGCAGCCGCGCGATAAGACTGTCCTTGTCGTTGCGCTGCATCTGATAGCCGATCAGCGCATCGACCGACACGCCAAAATAGTCTGCCAGCTCTGCAATTGTGGCAAGCTCGGGTGTGGCTGCGCCGCGCTCCCATTTTGAGACGGCGGCAAAGCTGACACCCATGGCCTCGGCCAGCTGCTCCTGTGTGATGGCGCGCTGTTTGCGCAGCCGGATGAGATTTTGGGAAAGAGAAAGCTGCATAAGATGGCCTCCTGCGTGTTTTGGATGCTTCCAGCATACCACGGCTTTTGACGAAAACCAGAGCTCACTGGTACAGTTTGTACAAAAGTTATTGAACCAATGGTTTACAACAGCCTGCATCCAATGCAGATAGGCGCAGAAAACGCGCAGAGGCGAATGCCTCTGCGCGTTTGGCTTGCTGCTCAGGATTCAAACAGCTCCTGCATGTTCTGGGTGCGGTACAGATCGGCGTATACGCCGCCAAGACGCATCAGCTCGTCGTGGCTGCCCTGTTCCGCGATGCGGCCGTCGGCAACAACAAGAATGCGTCCGGCCGAACGGATGGTGCTGAGACGGTGTGCAATGATCAGCGTGGTGCGGTTTTTGGCCAGCTGGTCAAAGGCGTGCTGGATTTTTGCCTCGGTCAGCGAGTCCAGCGCGCTGGTCGCCTCATCCAGAATCAGAATGGGCGGGTTTTTCAGGAAGATACGCGCAATCGAGATACGCTGCTTCTGGCCGCCGGAAAGGAGCGTGCCGCGCTCACCGACGTAGGTGTCAAAGCCGTCTGGCATCGCCATGATGTCATCATAGATCTCGGCGCGTTTGGCCGCCGCAATGATCTCCTCGTCGGTTGCGTCGGGCTTGCCATAGCGGATGTTTTCCAGAATCGAGTCGGCAAACAGGAACACGTCCTGCTGAACCACGCCGATATTCTGCCGCAGACTCTGCTGCGTCACGTCGCGCACGTCCAGCCCATCGACGCGGATGGAGCCGGAGCTGACCTCATAAAACCGCGGCACCAGCTGACAAAGTGTGGACTTGCCGCCGCCCGAGGGGCCGACGACCGCGATGGTCTCACCCGCGTGAACATCCAGACTGACATCGTGCAGAACGTCCAGATCGCCCTCATAGGCAAAGCTGACGTGGTCGATGGTGATCTCACCGCGCACATTGCAAAGTGTTTTGGCATCCGGCTTATCCTGAAGCGAGGGCTCGGTGCGCATGATGTCGATGAAGCGGCCAAGACCGGCTGTGCCGCTGGCAAACAGCTCGGCAAAGTTTGCAAGCTTGCGGATGGGGTTGACAAACGTGGTGATATACAGGCTGAACATCAGAAGGTCGGCATACTCCAGCTCACCGCGCATGATCAGATAGCCGCCCACGGCGATGACCGACACGGAAAGCAGACTGACGAATAGCTCCATCGTGGCCATGAAGACGCCCATCTCGCGGTGAAAGCTCTTCTTCGAGGTCTTGAAGGCGGCATTTGAGCGGCGGAACTTATCCTCCTCCAAGTGCTCATTGGCAAAGGCCTTGGCCGTGCGCATGCCGGACAGACCGGACTCGATATCGGCGTTGATGTGGCCGATGCGCTGTTTGACGGCGCGCGATGCGCCCGACATCTGGCGGCGGCGGCTCATCGCCAGCACCAGAAACAGCGGGATGATGATGCTGACCACCAGCGCCAGCCGCCATTCGGTGCGGTACATGACGACCAGCGCGCCGACAATGGTGATGGTCGAGATAAACAGATCCTCGGGGCCGTGGTGCGCAAGCTCGGTCACGTCAAACAGGTCGCTGGTCAGACGGCTGATCAGCTGGCCGGTGCGGTTGTGGTCATAGAAGTCAAAGCCCAGCTCCTGCATGTGGGAAAACAGCGCCTCACGGATATCGGCCTCCACACGGATGCCAAAGGTGTGTCCCCAATAGGTGATGACGAAGTATAAGACCGAGCGCAGCACATACGCCGCCACCACAACACCCATGATCACGAAGAACGTGGTGTACGCGTTTTTGGGCAGCAGCTCATACAGCGCGGTGCGCGAGATCAGCGGGTAGGCCAGATCGATCAGCGACACCAGCAGCGCGCAGACCATGTCCAGGATAAACAGCCTGCGGTGCGGCTTGAAAAATGAGAGGAATATCGCGATGGTACTTTTTTTCTGATACTCTTTGGTTGTCATGTCATGCCTCCAGAAGCGCGGCTTGCGCGCAAACACATTACCGTACATTATATAAAAGCAAGTCGAAATTTGCAAGCGCTCCTGTTGCCGGATTTTACGCGATGTGATAGAATATGCGCAGCACAGGATACAGGTGGTGCAGGGATGTCTGAGCTTACGATTTTATATGCGGATGCGGCGCTTGTGGTTTGCATCAAGCCCGCGGGCGCAGCCTCTGAGGGGACGGACGCGGCGGCAATGCCGCAGCTGCTGGCTGCGCAGCTGGGCTGTCCGGTCTATCCGGTGCACCGGCTTGACCAGCCGGTGGGCGGCGTGATGGTCTATGCCAAAACGCAAAAGGCCGCCGCGGCGCTTTGCGCGCAGATGGCGGCGGAGCAGTTTGAGAAAACCTATCTGGCGGTGCTTCCGGCACCGATGGAGTCTGCTGCCGGTACGCTGCGCGATCTGCTGTTTTATGACCGCAGACGCGGCAAGAGCTTTGCCGTCGAGCGTCCCCGCGCGGGCGTAAAAGAGGCGTCGCTCAGCTATGAGACGCTGGAAAGCGGTGCGGCGGGCTGTCTGGTGCGGGTGCGGCTGCACACCGGACGGACACACCAGATCCGTGTGCAGTTTGCTGCGCGCAAGCATCCGCTGCTGGGAGACGGGAAATACGGCAGCCGCGTGAAGTGCAATGTTGCGCTGTGGTCACATGCGCTTCGTTTCTGCCATCCGACAGATGGGCACGAGCTGCGCTTTTCCGCGCCGCCTCCCGATGCGTTCCCGTGGAACGGCTTTTCCGCGTACAGCGGCTATGAAACGAAGACCTGAACAGGCTTGAATCTTGAATAAGGGCAGCTGCACGCCGGAAAACCGGCTCAGTCCCGATAGAAGATCAGCGAGAACCAGGTGACGATGTTGCCGTTAAAAAACTCCATGCCGCATTTTTCTGCGATATCCGTTGCCAGAATGCCATAGCTTTCCACGCAGGGGAACATCTTGTCCGGAAAACGGCACGGCGCGTCCGGCCAGGTGCAGTGTGCGCAGTGGCAGCAGGATTCGGTTGAAAGCGTCATGGTCTGCGCGCACTGCGCGCGCACCAGCTGCGTGACCTGATGCGTGATCGCCTCATGCGGCGCGCGCGTTTCCAAAGTCTGGCTGATATCCGCAATATCCGTGACCTCACTGATGGTTGAAATCATCAGTGCGTTCTCATATTGCAGACAGCGCGCGCGGCATTCCTCCACGGTGCCGACGGCGGGCGGACAGGCCCAGTTTGTGTTGTACATGGGGCATTCGACCTGACAGATGGTGCGCACGCGCTCGGTAAAGACCAGATCGGATGTGTTCAAAAAAGCGTACTGAAACAGTGGCAGCTGGCAAAGCTGCTGCTCAAGCAGTTCGCGGTCAAGCATATCGTTTTCCTCCGTTTGGTTTCTGCGTTTATTGTACCCGCATCCGTGCCGCTGCGTCAAGACAAAACAAGAGCGCAAAAATGCATCTGGGGTGGTGTGTGAGACCAGAAGCATTTTTGCGCCTTGCTTGCGAATGGGAGAAATGTGTGTTATAATAGTCCAGCGTTGCGCACCGGATGACGGGTGCGCGCCTCATGCCATCAGTATAGCGCCTGCGTGCCGTTTCGTCACCCTACCGGTGCGTCCGTGCCGGTGAAGTATCCGTAGAGCGCGACTCTACTGGCCGTAGAATTGCCTGTATTTTCAGTACTTTCCGCCTGAAAGGAGTGTCCCACTTTGAAAGTTGAAGAAAGCGTCCTGCGACGCACCATATCCAAAAATATCGCCGCCTATCGCAAGGCGCATAAGGACACCCAGCTCGATCTGGCCGGAAAGCTCAACTACTCTGACAAGTCCGTTTCCAAGTGGGAGCGGGGAGAGAGCCTGCCCGACATTTATATTCTGACACAGATCGCAGATCTGTACGGCATCACCGTCAGCAACCTGATCGGAGAGATCGAACCGCCCAAGGAGGATAAGCCGCATTATCATCTGTTTATTCTGGCGCTTTCGGTGGCGCTTGTGTTTGCGGTGGCGGCTGTTTTGTTTGCTGCGTTTTTGATCGTCGGTGTCGCGTTTCCTGCATGGCTGTTTTTTGTGTATGCCGTTCCGGCGGCAGCGACTGTCTGTGTTGTCTTTACCAGCCTCTGGTGGGGCATCTGGCAGCAGGGCGCCTCGGTCAGTGTCCTGATCTGGTCGCTGGGCGTGTGCCTGTACCTGTCGCTTCCGTTTCCCAATATGTCGCTGCTGTTTGTGGTGTGCGCAGCGCTTCAGGTTCTGGTCGTCCTGTGGGAGCTGTTCCGCATATTCCGCGCCAGACAGAAATAAAGCAAATACGCGCCGCCCGCAGGGCGGCGCGTTTGCCGCGCGAGAGCGCGGCATTTTTGCGCCCAAAGGGCGCAATTTCTGCCCGCAGGGAAAAAACCGCACGCGGCGCGTGCGAAGGCTCCCTTGTGCAAAGGGAGCTGTCAGCCGCAGGCTGACTGAGGGATTGCCTGTAGGGCGGACCCACGTGTCCCGCCCACTTTTTCCGTGCGCACCGCACCATGTAGGGGTCGA
>CAZPYW010000112.1:0-5153 GCA_964590095.1 uncultured Oscillospiraceae bacterium
AAAATGGGACGGCGACTGCCGTCCCATTTTTTTGTTTCATTACAGGAATTTTGCGATATAGCCCGGTGCCGCCTCGGGGTCGCCCGGGATGGTGAACGTAAAGTCCACACCGTGCGTCAGCGAGAACTGTTCACACCAGTTCAAAAACGCCTCGGTCTCAGCCGCCTCGCGGCTGTGCGAGATGCGATAAAGATTGTCAATAAAGATGTGGCAGATATCAAAATTGCCCGCGTGAAGGCCGCTGATAAAGCCCTTCAGGAACGTATAGTTCCCAAGCGCGTACTCACCGGCGTCGATCAAGCGAACGCGATAATCCAGATCAAAGCGCAGCGTATGTCCTTTTTCAATGCAGACCATGCTGCCGGTTTCACTTTTCAGAGCCTGATGGACAGAATCGATCAGTCGTTTGGTCTTTCCGGAACCTTCCAGACCCGTGATGATATGAACCATGGGGCATTCCTCCTTTTGCCGTTAGGCGTTGCATTTCATGTCTCTATTCTACCAGCTTCCGCGCGGAAAGACAATAGCAGATTTGCCCAAAGTTGCGTATAAAATGTGAAGTTTTAGACGAACGCAGCCCTATCCCCTGCCGTACAGCTGCGCAGCCAGCGTGCGCGTGGGCTGCGGCACGGGGTCAAACGGCTCCATTCCGCATGCACAGGCATAGATCGCCGCCGACAGCTCCAGAAAATACAGCAGCTCACCCATGTGATACTCATCCAGCGTCTCGCATTCCAGCGAGATGATGGGTACATCGCCGTCCGCATGCGAGGCAATCAGCGCCTCGCGCGTATGCTCCTGCACCTCGGCCAGTGACCGCTCGGCCAGGCATTCCAGCCCGTCATAGTCCTTCCAGTCCATCTCGATGTTGACCCGCTGACTGCCGGCCGAGGAAAAATGCAGCATCGTCTCAAACAGCGGATAGCGCCCTGTGTGCAGCATGGCGTCCATGGCGTCAAGCTCGCTCACCCAGTCGGCGTGCATGGGAATTGCCCCCACGCCGTCAGAGCATGCGTGCCGGCAGCAGAAGCGCCGCCACCAGCGTCCAAGCGCAGAGAGGCTCGGCTCAAAGGTTCCGAACAGCTCCAGATTTCTGCCGCGGCAGGACAGCGCATATCGCGCGCCGGCATACATCCAGACCGGATTTTCAAAGGCGCGCAGATCAAACTGCTGATACCCTGCTGCGGCGCCCTCCAAAACGGCAAGCGGGTCGATGCCGGCCGCCGCCATCGGCAGCAGAGCAGCCGAGGTCAGGGCGCTGTACGCCCCGCCAGCCTGTGTGGGAAGTGTCAGGAGTGTGTATCCCTCTTCCGATGCCATGGCGGCCATCGGGGAATTGGCCAGTGCAGAGACAAAAACACGTTTTTTCGTCTCAGCGCCATAGCGCCGCTCCATCATCCAGCGGATGGCGCGTGAGGCAATGCACGTCTCTGTCTCGCCGCCCATGGGCGAGATCAGATGCAGGCAGTAATCCTGTCCGTCCAGCTGGCGGCAGAGTGACAGCCAGTCGCGGCTGGACAGATTGTCCCCCGCAAACAACACGCGGAACGGCCGCTGCGCGGGGTCGCGGCTTCCAAGCAGTGCGTCGATCACCGCCTGGGCTGCGAGCCATGCGCTCCCGCTGCCAAGCACGACCAGTGTAGAGCCCATGGCATGGATGCTCTCGGCCGCCGAGCGCACGGCGTGTATCATTTTGGCCGTAATGACCTCGGGCTGGCCAAGCCAGCCAAAGCACGGCTCTTCGTTTGAGGCATTCGTGCGCAGATGCAGATGCGCGTCAAAGATCTCTTTTTCGCGGCTCAGCAGATCGGGCAGTGATACACAGCTCCAGATATTCGACAGTTCGACGTTGATCATGCTTGTCCCTCCGGCGGTATGGCGTTTCGCTCTTTTATACAGTATACCACGTTTTTGTAAAAAAGACAGTATTCTGCAAAAAATCTCTTTTGCCTCGATTATCTGCTGTGCAGCGCACAAAAATCGCCGCCCTGTCGAGCGGCATGTCAAAAAGCCTTGCAGCACTCGCCGTCCTGTCGGGCGGCGAGCGCGCTGTGTCGGGTTTCTGTACACTATCCCATGGTCATGACCCGCAGCATCCGCAGCAGCACGTCCCACCACCGGAGCGCCTCCACGCGCGCAGGCGCGACCAGCGGAAGCTCGGCCAGCGTCTCATCGCCCGCCGTCACGCACAGCGTTCCAAGCTGCTGTCCGGCCTCGACCGGCGCTGTGACCGATTCGTCTACGCTTACCGTACAGCGGACAGAGGACGCCTTTGCCTTGTCGATCAGAAGCGGCTGCGTCTCCTGCAGCTCCGGCACGATCTCCTCCATTCTTCCCAGCACCACCGGCACGGCTGGGATGTCCTCCTCGGCCTTCGGCTGCACCAGTGCAAAGCTGGAAAAGCCGTAGTTCAGCATTGCCTTGGCCGATTCAAAGCGGTGCGGGCTTGTGTCACAGTGCAGTACCACCGCGATCAGCTCCATCCCCTCTCGCTCGGCTGAGGCCGACAGGCAGTAGCCGGCGGCGGTGGTGTAGCCGGTCTTCAGTCCGGTCGTGCCGTCATAAAAGCGCACCAGCTTGTTCGTATTGGAAAGGCCAAACGTCCCATTGCGCACCGTATCCATCCAGATGGTCGTATATTCCCTGATCGCCTCGTGGCGCAGCAGCTCGCGCGACATCAGCGCGATGTCATAGGCCGTGGTGCGGTGGCTCTGCGCCTCGGGCTGATCGTCAAGCCCCGTGCAGTTGACAAAATGGGTGTTGGTCATCCCCAGCTCTGCCGCGCGCGTGTTCATCATGGAGACAAAGGCCGCCTCGCTCCCCGCCACATGCTCGGCCAGCGCGCAGGCGCAGTCATTTGCCGAGGAAACAACAACCGCCTTGAGCATCTCGCGCAGCGGCAGCTGCTCATTTTCCTCCAGATAGATCTGGCTGCCGCCCTTTTCCGCCGCAGCGGCCGAGGCCGTGACGGTGTCGTCCCAGCCGATGCGCCCATCCTCCAGCGCCTCCATCACAAGCAGCAGCGTCATCACCTTTGTCACGCTGGCCGGTGCAAGCAGCTCATGGGCGTTTTGCTCATATAAGACCGTTCCGGTCGATTTTTCCATCAGCAGCGCCGACGGCGCAGAAAGTCCAAGCTCTGCCGCAGACACAGACCCGCAGAGCAGCAGCGATAACAGCAGACAAAGCAGTCGTTTACGCATAAAAAAGCACCCCTCCGTTTCAGCTTGGTACAAGCATATGAAACGGAAGAGCGCAATATCACAACGCCGTTCAGGCGGGCTCTGCAACAAGATACGGACGAATGGCCGTACAAAACGCCTCAGACTGCGCATCGTCGCGCAGACGCACGCCAATGGGCGTATTGAGTCCCATGCAGCTGACGCTGAGGATCGAGGTGGCATCCAGAACAAGCC
Organism: uncultured Oscillospiraceae bacterium; assembly: GCA_964590095.1. Taxonomy (GTDB): domain Bacteria; phylum Bacillota; class Clostridia; order Oscillospirales; family Oscillospiraceae; genus CAG-170. The sequence goes on from CAZPYW010000112.1 coordinate 3,417, forward strand.
CGTGGTACAGCAGGTTCACCGAAAAGCGCTGGCGGTTGGCCAGGCTGACAAAGTCGCTGATCTCTTGGACAGTGCGGAACATTACGGTAAATTCTCTCACGGGAAATCCTCCTGAAATGGCTGTACAATTTGGTCAAGTTCGGATATAATGTTGCTGTTGTGTTGTGGGCATTCCGCACCACGAAAAATACATATTCATTATAAGCGGAATTGTTCTTTGTGACTATTAACAAAAAATCTAAACATTTTTTGTGCATAAAAATAATTTTTGGTGGTTTTGAATAATGAAGTTTGCATTCTATACCCTGGGCTGTAAGGTCAACCAATATGAGACGCAGGCCATGCAGCAGCTGCTGCTCTCACGCGGCCACACACTGGGCGATTTTGATGCGCCATGTGACTGTTACATCATCAATACCTGCACCGTGACGGCCGTTTCCGACAAAAAATCGCGCAATGTCATCCGCCGTGTGCGTCGTCTGAATCCTGACGCCGTGATCGGTGTGTGCGGCTGCTATGCGCAGACCGCAGCCGATGAAGTGCGCGCACTGGACGTGGACGTCCTGATCGGAACGGATGGGCGGCTGGCGTTTCTGGACAAGCTGGAAGAGCTTGCGCGGGAAAAACAGCGCACACACTGGGAGCAGGTCACAAACGCCGCGCTTCCGCGCGCGTTTGAGCTTTTGCCGGCGGGCGGCCTTGCCGAGCGGACACGTGCGCTGCTCAAGGTCGAGGATGGCTGCAACAATTTTTGCAGCTACTGCATCATCCCCTATGCGCGCGGGCGCGTGCGCTCGATGCCGCTGGATGCGGCTGTTGCCGAGGCGCGCCGTCTTGCCGCCGAGGGCTACCGCGAGATCGTGGTAAACGGCATCGAGATCTCCTCCTGGGGACAGGAATGGAAGGATGGCAGCTGTCTGCGTCAGCTGCTTACGGCGCTCTGCGCAGCCGTTCCGGACGTTCGCATCCGGCTTGGCTCACTTGAGCCGCGCACGATCGACGAGGCGTTCTGTCAGGAGCTCTCCCGCTTCCCCAACCTCTGCCCACAGTTTCATCTGAGTCTGCAAAGCGGAAGCGACACCGTCCTCTCGCGCATGAACCGGAAGTATGATACCGCGCGCTACGCGCAAAGCGTCCGGCTGCTGCATCAATATTTCCCCGATTGTGCCGTGACAACCGACCTGATCGTCGGCTTCCCGGGCGAAAGCGACGCAGAATTTGCCCAGTCGCTGGCTTTTATCCGCGCCTGCGCGCTTGCAAAGGTCCATATCTTCCCCTACTCGCGCCGCACCGGCACACCCGCCGCAAAGATGACCGCGCAGGTACCGAATGCCGTTAAACAGGCGCGCGCGGCGCAGGCTGCGGAGGCAGCAGCCGCGCTGGAACGGCAGGCGCATGAACAGCTGCTTGGAACCGTGCAGAACGTTCTGTTTGAGCAGCCGGAGGGCGAATTCTTCACCGGCCACGCACCCAACTACACCAAGATCTATGTCCGCGGCGACGGGCTGCACAATCAGGTTCGTGCCGTTCGTCTGCTCTCGCTGCACGAAGACGGCGTTCTGGGTGTGCTTTTACCGCAGGAAAACAGGCCGGAAGAAAAATAACGACGTAATTGCAAAAAAGCAGTTGACAAAACGCAAAAAATACTATATAATCTCTTTGCTGTGAGGCGCTGTCCTCACAATATGGCGGCATAGCTCAGTTGGTAGAGCATTCGGTTCATACCCGGAGTGTCAT
>CAZPYW010000113.1:0-5149 GCA_964590095.1 uncultured Oscillospiraceae bacterium
CTGGTTTGCGTTTTGGTTCCGGTTTCTTTTTTACCGTCCACGGCTTTTTTCTTTGGCATCAAAGAAAAAGGGGGTGGAATCGCTCCCCGCACGCGCCGCGTGCGGATATTGCACGCTTCGCGTGCAAAAAAAGCGCCGCGCAAATGCGCGGCGCAGCAAGAGCCGCCCCGATGGGCGGCTCTTGTGATCGGATGCAATTATCTGCTGGTGTAGCGGATGGCGCTGGTCATCTCATAGGTCGCGCCTTCCAGCACGCCGGATTCCCACTCGCTGTAGTCCTCGCCGCGGAGTGCGGACTCGACCAGGTAGCTGCGCAGGTTGCTGCCGCGGCCGCAGAAGTACATGACGTGATAGCCATAGCTGCTTTCTACGATGCCGGTGTCACCGACCTCGCGGTCTGCGTCATAGCACCAGTCCTCAAACTCGCTGACCATCTGGCCGGGGTAGATGTCCTCGTACAGGGCAGCCTCGCTGGCTGCGCCGTCCTCGTACAGCTTGTCGCCCAGTGCGGCGAATGCGTCTTCGGTTGCGTCGTTTGCCTCAAAGTCGGCCAGAGCACCCTCGGCGCTTGCCTTTGCGGCTGCGGCGGCGTCCTCATCGCTGAAGTCGGAAACACCGAACAGGATATGGCGGACATTGGGCATACCGTAGTCGTGCGTGTCGCGGCTGATGTAGTAGACCACATAGCAGCCGGTGTCAGCAGAGGCAAAATAGGTGTCGCCCTCCTGACGTGCGCTGTCAAACAGCCAGTCAGCAATGGCCTCGGGTGTGCTGTCGTAGGAAATGTCCGTGCGCAGCGAAACGTCGCTGGTCTCATAGGACTCACGCATCGACTCGGAAGCGTTGTCGATGCAGGCCTGCTTAAAGGCCTCTTCGTCGCCCTTGGTCTCGGCAGCCATCTTCTCTGCGTCAGCAGCAGCAAGCTTGGCGGCCTCTTCGGTCTCGAGCACTGCACCGTCTTCGTCGGTGTACTGCGAATGACCGAACAGGAACGAACGGTAGGTGATGCCGTCATAGGCGTTGGGATCGGCGTCGTAGGCGGTGCTCAGCTCATCGTCAGAGTAGTTGAAGCTCTCGTTGACCATGGTGGCATATGCCTCGGCCGTGGTGTTGACCAGAAGGTACTCGCGGTAGTTTTTCGCGTTGCAGCCGGTGCCGTAGCTGGCAGAGATGAACGCGTCAGCATTGGAGTAGCCATAGTAGCTGGCGTACATATCCATGGTGCTGATCTGGCTGTCGATGTTCGAAAGCTGCGTTTCGCTCAGCGTAAAGCCGTTAGCGGCGGCGTCATCATACAGCGCATACATCTGCGCGGCGTTTTCCAGACCGGTCTCGGTGAAGTAGTCAGCCCAGGTGGTGCCGGCCTCTTCGTCATAGATCTGCTCATCCAGCGGCAGGCTGGTGTCGACCAGATAGCTGAGCACCTGGCTGTACTGCTGGCTGAAATAGTTGTACGCGTCACGGTAGTAGTAGTTGACCATGGCGGGGGAAAGCTTATGCTCGCCGATGACGGCAGCGGTGGTGTGCGTGGTGAAGAAGCCGCTGGTAAGCATATAGAAAAATACGACTGCGGCAAGAACAACAACGGCGATCACAATGCCAAGGGTGGTTTTCAGACCCTTGCTCATGCCGGCCTTGGCGGGCTTTGCAGTGGCTTCCGTTGCGGCGCTCTGCGCCAGTTCCTTGCGCTTGTTCTTTTCACGAGATGCGCTCATTTGGGTTCATTCCTCTCATATTGTGCGTTTTCGCCGGAAAGCGATACAAACGGTATTATAACGAAAAGACAGTGCGGTTTCAAGTGGAGAATTCGATTTTCCAAAGAAAGTTCACAATTTTGCTGGGAAATTTCCGTAAAATTGCCGCGGCGTCCTTATTTTGCGGGCTTGAAGCTGTCTTTCAGACCCACGCTGCGGTTGAAGACCGGATGCGCAGCGGTGCAGTCGCGGCTGTCCATGCAGAAATAGCCCACGCGCATGAACTGATAGCAGGGGGCGGTATGTGCGCCGCGGCCCTCGCCCTCGGCGTCATACTTTTCGCATTCTGCAACCAGCGCGCGCTCAAGCTTGCAGCCGGTCAGGACGGTGAGCGAGTCGGGATTCATGCACTGTAAGAAGTCCTTGTCCGCGGCGTCAGGCTGTGCATCGGAGAACAGGTTGTCATACAGTCGAACCTCGCCCTCGACACATGTGGCGGCGTCTACCCAGTGGATGGTCGCGCCCTTGACCTTGCGGCCGTCGGCGGGGTCGCCGCCGCGCGATTCGGGGTCATATGTTGCGTAGACCTCGGTCACGTTTCCGTTTTCATCGGTCTTGCAGCCGGTGCAGCGGATGAGGTACGCGCCCTTCAGGCGGCACTCGGGGCCGTCGGGGTAGAGGCGCTTATACTTGGGAATGGGCGTCTGCATAAAATCATCCGCCTCCACCCAGACCTCGCGGCTGAAGGTGATCTCGTGCGTGCCCTGTTCGGGGTGGACGGGGTTATTTTCCACGGTGAACGTCTCACTCTGTCCGACAGGGTAGTTGGTGATGACCAGCTTGACCGGATGCAGGACGGCCATGGTACGCTCGGCCGAGTCGTTCAGATCCTCGCGCAGGCAGTGCTCAAGGAACGCGTATTCGATGGTATTGGCGGACTTTGCAACGCCGATGCGCTCACAGAACGTGCGGATGGAGCGCGCGGTATAGCCGCGGCGGCGCAGGCCGCACAGCGTGGGCATACGCGGGTCATCCCAGCCGGAGACGCGTCCCGTTTCAACCAGCATACGCAGCTTGCGCTTGGACATGACGGTGTGGTCGATGCCAAGTCTTGCAAACTCGATCTGGCGGGGCTTGTGATAGGGGATGGAGATGTTGCTGACGACCCAGTCATACAGCGGCCGGTGCGCCTCAAACTCCAGCGAGCAGAGCGAGTGCGTGATGCCCTCAAGCGCGTCCTGAATGGGATGGGCAAAGTCATACATCGGGTAGATGCACCACTTGTCGCCCTGGCGGTGATGGTGCATATAGCGGATGCGGTAGATGACGGGGTCACGCATATTGAAGTTGCCGGAGGCCAGGTCGATCTTGGCGCGCAGCGTCTTGCTGCCCTCGGGGAACTCGCCGTTCTTCATGCGCTCAAACAGGTCGAGGTTTTCCTCTACGCTGCGCTCACGATAGGGCGAGACGGCGGGCTTGCCGATGTCGCCGCGGTATTCACGGAACTGCTCGGCTGTCAGGTCACAGACGTAGGCCAGCCCCTTTTTGATCAGCTCAACGGCAAATTCATAGTCCTTTTCAAAGTAGTCCGAGCCATAGTAGAACCGGTCGCCCCAGTCAAAGCCCAGCCAGTGGATGTCGGCCTGAATGGCGTCGACATACTCGGAATCCTCTTTTGTGGGGTTGGTGTCATCCATGCGCAGATTGCACAGACCGCCGAATTTTTCCGCTGTGCCAAAGTCGATGGTCAGCGCCTTGCAGTGGCCGATGTGCAGATAGCCGTTGGGCTCGGGCGGAAAGCGGGTGTGGACGCGGCAGCCCTCAAACTGTCCGCCGGAGGCAAGATCCTCCTCAATAAAGGCGTCGATAAAATTTTTATTTTCGATCACATTGCGTTCTTCTTCCATGCGGACAGAAACCTCCTGTGTGTTTTACGGTTTTATGGCTTTACAATTGTATTATTATATACGAAGACGGTGCGTTTCGCAATCATCAAATCAAAAACTCGGGCTGCTTTTGTAAAAAATGTGAAAACAATCGAGGAAATATCAAATTGCCCCTTTTCAAGTGCCGGAAAATATTATAGAATACGAAAAGAAAAATAAAGAGGGGTGTAGTGTTCCATGAGCGAACCCAAGTATAAACGCGTGCTGCTGAAGATCAGCGGCGAGGCACTGGCGGGCGAGGCGCACCGCGGGCTGGACTTTGATGTCATCGGCGGCGTGTGCGACGTGGTCAAGAAGTGTGTTGCCCTGGGTGTCCAGGTCGGCATCGTGGTCGGCGGCGGCAACTTCTGGCGCGGTGTCAAGGACGGCGGCGGCCGGATGGAGCGCACGCGTGCGGATCACATGGGCATGCTGGCTACGGCCATCAACTGTCTGGCGGTTGCCGACTGTCTTGAGCAGCGCGACGTTCCGGTACGCGTGCAGACGGCCATTGAGATGAACAAAATCGCCGAGCCGTATATCCGCAGCAAGGCCATCCGGCATCTGGAAAAGGGGCGTGTTGTCATCTTCGGCTGCGGCACGGGCAATCCCTACTTCTCCACCGATACCGGCGCAGTGCTGCGCGCGGCCGAAATTGAGGCCGACGCCATTTTGCTGGCGAAGAACATCGACGGCGTGTATTCTGCCGATCCGGCGAAGGATCCGAACGCCGTCAAGTACGACACGATCACATACGACGAGGTGCTGGCGAAGCATCTGGCCGTGATGGATACCACCGCAACGTCCCTTTCAATGGATAATCACATTCCCGTGCAGGTTTTCGCGCTGAAGGATCCGGAGAATATTCTCCGCGTCGTCATGGGTGAGCCGATCGGTACGATTGTTAAGGAGGAAAGATAACATGGCAGATCTGAAAGAATTTGAACGGAAAATGCAGAAAACACTGGACGTGCTGTCCTCTGATTTTGGCGCTGTCCGCGCAGGCCGCGCAAACGCACAGGTGCTTGACCGCATCACGGTTGAGTATTACGGCGTTCCCACGCCGCTGAATCAGGTTGGCACCGTTTCCTCACCCGACCCCAGAACGCTGGTCATCCAGCCGTGGGACGGCACGCTGCTGCGCGCCATCGAGAAGGCCATCCAGACCTCTGATCTGGGCATCAATCCGCAGAATGACGGCCGCGTTATCCGTCTTGCGTTCCCGCAGCTGACCGAGGAGCGCCGTAAGGATCTGACCCGTCAGGTCAAGAAGTATGCCGAGGATGCCAAGGTTGCCGTCCGCAACATCCGCCGCGATGCCGTTGACTACGTCAAGAAGGCGCAGAAGAAGGGCGAGCTGACTGAGGATGAGCAGAAGAAGGCCGAAAAGGACATTCAGGAGCTGACCGACAAGTTCACCAAGCGCGCCGATGAGATGTGCGCCAAAAAGGAAAAGGAACTGATGGAAATCTGACGTTACAGACACGGCGTATTTCATGCCGCTCAAAAGCCGCCGTCCGGCGGCTTTTG
>CAZPYW010000114.1:0-5137 GCA_964590095.1 uncultured Oscillospiraceae bacterium
CTATTTTGAACGATATGGTCAATGCCGTATATGTTCATGCACCGGACAAGTCCAGTGGACACCGAGTGCAGGATGTGACGATCAGCTACAACTATATTGGCATACTCCCCGCCAATTTACTCTATGACGTTATGAACGGAAAAGCGGCATGATCACTCATGCCGCCTTCCCGAAAACTTTATTATACTGTTTTATTGGACCGCTCCCCAGGGGCGGCTGCTTTTTTGCGTATCGCTGTATTACTGCGCGTTGGCTGTAGGCGGTGTCTGCACAGACTGCGCGCAGGTGTACGTCTGCACCAGAAGCTCTGCTGCGGCAAGGCGCGTGATCGGCTCCTGTGCAAGGCCGGTCGGGAAGGAGACGCCGGCCTGTGCCAGCGCCGCCGCCGCGCTCTGCGCCCAGACGGGGACTGCCTGGCTGTCGGAGTCCGATGCAAAAACGCTCTGCGTGTCGCTGGGCGGGATGGCTGCGATGCTTTGCAGCATCACGGCGGCCTCTGCATAGCTCAGCTGATCGGCCGGACGGAAGATCAGACCGTCCTCGCCGCTGCTGCCCGCGATCACGCCGCTGCGGAACGCAGAGACGATATATGGCCGCATCCACGCGGGCGCACTGGACTCGTCGGTAAAGCCGGAGGTGAGTGCGGCCTCCTCGGGCTTCTCGTCAAACAGCGCCATGGCCATCACCAGAAACTCGCCGCGCGAAAGCGTCTCATCCGGTGCAAAGCAGAGGTTTCCGTCCACGGTTCGGCCGGTGTAGACACCCTGCTCGCGCAGCCAGACGGCCAGATACTGGCTTTCATCGGACAGATCGGTGTAGACCGCCTTGTCCGTGGGGCGCACGATGCGGATTTTGACCGTTGCCTCCTCGGATACATTTCCGGCCGTGTCGGTGACGGTGTAGACAAAGCTGTCCTTGCCGACGCGATTTTCATCCGGCGTATAGGTAAACGAGCCGTCTGCGCGCAGCTCGACCGTGCCGCGTTTTGGCTCACGCACCAGCGTGTATTCCAGCGCGTCGCCGTCCGGATCGCTTGCGCGCAGCGTGCCGGAATTGGCGATGTTTTTATACGTTTCCAGCTCGCCGTCCATGGCAACAGGTGCGCTGTTTCTGCCGGTGGTCAGCGTAAAGCGCATGGTCTGTGCCGTGCCAAGCCCCTCCGCGCCGATGGGACGATAGCAAAGCTCGGTCTGCGCCTCGCGCTGTGTGACAGGGATGACCGTCAGCTTTTGCAGCGCGTCCGCGCTGAGCACATCGCCCGCGCAGATGCGTCTGCCCTCCAGCCGCACCTCACAGACGGCGGGCGAGGGGACGGACGAGACATAAATGCCGCGCAGACCCTCGGCCGCGGAAAAATCGGACGAGTTCAGCGTGCAGACAGACGTGCAGTCAAACGTCAGCTGCGCCGCGCCGGCTGCGGTGGACAGGGCGCAGAGCACGAGCGCGCAGGCAAGCGCCCGCCGCGCGTTGCGTTTACAGAAATACAAGACAATTACCTCCTAAAACGTTGTCAGAGGTAGTATTTGCCTTACATGCGGCAAATATACGATGCAGAGGGAAAAAATACAAAGCGCCGATAAGGCTGCGGCTTTCGATTTGGCCGTGCTTTGTGACTGCCTTTTGGGGAAATGGGGATAAAAAAGACCGCGGACTTTGCACGCACAGGGCGCAGGTCAGCGGTCTGATTTTCGGTATGCGGTTCTTGCGAACGATTCGATAAATCGAATTTAGTAGTCAAAGGTTTCTGCTTCCACATGAATGGTTGTTGTCAGCTTTTCGCCCTTGTAGGGCTTCCGGATCTCGAGCATGTTCAAGACGGTGTAGCCCTTCGAGCGGAGGAATCGAATCATATTTTCGTTGTTTGGATGGACAAAGTTGTAAACGGTATCTTCTCCCATTGCGGCAGCAAGCTCTTCGGCTTTGCCGAAAAGCATGGTTGCAACACCTTTTCTTCTACACGCTTCACGAACAAAGAGATGTTCTACCCACAAGCAGGGCGCATCGATTCTGCACACCATATAGCCCAGCAAAGTACCGTCATCTTCAGCCGCATATACCGGAAAACCGGATTTCAAAAAATCAAGGATTTCTTCCTTTCCTTCCTCGATATTTGGCTGCGCCGTGATGCCCTTATAGGACTTCAGCTGAACCCGAAATGCGGCGACCAGCGGGGCCACTCTGTCTGCATCGACCATGTTAATCTTGATTAGTTTCATATGTTCTACCTAAAATATCTGATTTTCAGCCAGGAAACCGGCTGGCGGCAAACAGCATTTATGCTGAAGCCGGACGAGGCGCCTCGGGACGCACGACTCTTGACAGCGCGATCAGAATAAGCGCCCTTTTATGCCGAAAGGGATTTTCGTTTGCTTATCTGCCATACAAACGGGAAGCTGTCAGAACGATTTTATGAACAGAGCGGCAGAAATAATCATTACAACAGCCTCTAAAACACCGACAATGATAAATGTTTTTTTAGGAAACTGCTTTTTCCTGTAATCCCCGTAGATAAAGTGCAAAGTCAACGCAGAAAACACAATGATAATCAGGTATAACCAAGCCATCATATAACCTCCGAAAATTCCGATTTGTCTCGTACGATTTTCAAATCAATGATACCAGAAAAATGTGAAGAAATCTACCGTATACGCAAGAACCGCCCGAGCAGTCCCGTTCGGGCGGTCTCACTCTCAATTATCGTAAATCAGTTCAAGCTTCACGACAGCTTCCGGTCAGTGCCTTACAGGCATTCATCTGCCGCACCCATTCCATCTGGCTTTCGGCTTGCTGTTTGTTACGGCGCTGCTTTGCGGATAGCTTCCCAACTTGTCGTGTCGGCGCGAAAATGCGCGTTTTCATGCTGCAGCAGCCACTGCTTTTTTGCAGCGCCGCCCGCATAGCCGCCCAGCGTGCCGCCGGAGGCGATCACGCGGTGACAGGGGAGAATGATCGCAATCGGGTTGCGCCCCACAGCGCCGCCGATGGCCTGTGCAGACATGCGCGCAACGCCCAGCTGCGCGGCCATTTGGACTGCAAGCGCCTGATATGTTGTCGTTTGGCCATAGGGAATGGCGCGCAGCAGCTGCCACACCTGCTTTTGAAAGGGCGTTCCGGCCGGCGCCAGAGGCAGCTCGTCCGGCGTGGGCTGCGCGCCCGCAAAATAGCGGTCGAGCCACCGCATGGCTTGCAGCAGGACGGCAGATGGCGCGCGACTGCGCGGCGGCAGAGCGGCTGCATCCGGCGCGTGGCGCTGTCCTTCGAAGCAGACGCCGACCAGTGCCACACCCTCTGCCATCAGAAGCAGCTTTCCCAATGGTGCGTCATATGCCGCTGCGCAGCGCGCCGTTCCAGCCGACTCTGCGGTTTTTGTGCCGCCGCAGAGACTCAAAATTCCATCACAAGGCCGCAGCGCAGCTGATGCAGCGACGCGCCAAGCTCCTCTTTCAGTGCGGTGTACGGCCGTTCGGCGGTGCAGTGGCCGGTGCAGACATACTGCACGCCGGTTTCGCGCAGCTTTCTGCCCAGCGCGTGCGCCTCCTCCTGCGTCTTGTTGTACAGGTGGAAGCCGCCGATCATGGCGTAGACCTGCTTGTCCGGAAATGCCGCCGCAACCTCATTGATGATGTTCGCCGCGCCGCCGTGGGAGCAGCTGTTGAAGATCACAAGTCCCTTTTCCGTCTCAAACACCAGACTCTGCTCGTGTGCAAAGCAGTCGGCCTGCCAGCCGTTCGGTGTGCGCAGATACATGCGCTCGCGCTGTCCGATCGCATCAAGCTGCGGCGTGGTGTGCGGCAGCAGCCAGATGCCGTCACCCAGCTGCACCGTTCCGGAAACCAGCGCAATGCGCTCGGGATAGTCGTTCAGAATGGTTCTGGGAATGCCGATATAGCGCCAGAAAAACAGCCGCCGCGCATAGCAGTTTGGCGCGCACGCCTCACGCAGATAGAATTTCGCCTTTTGATTCTCCTGAAAAAACGCTTTCATGCCGTTTGCGTGGTCATAGTGGGCGTGCGAGAGCACAGCCGCGTCCACATCTGCAAGCGAAAGCCCCAGCTTTTTTGCATTTTTGACAAACAGCGCGGACGAACCGGCGTCCAGCAGGATGTTCTGCCCGTTGTAGGTGATGTAGATGCAAAGACCCCACTCGCCGCCCAGACCATCGGCGGCCTTGTTATCGACAATTACAGTTGCACGCATGATGAATCGCTCCTTTTCTTTCAGCTCTATACGCAATATCCTACCAGAAAATCAAAGCGGATGCAACGGCAGAAAACGCTTGACAGGGAAGGCGGTATGTGCTATATAATATTTAGCAATGCTAAATAACTTGCAAAACATATGAAACGAGGTGACGGAATGGAGGAGCGGTTTTTACAGCAGCTGAAAAAGGGCGTACTGGAAATGCTGGTGCTGGAGATGATCTGTGAGCGGCCAAGCTATGGCTATGAGCTGCTGTCCCAGCTGAAGACGCGCTCAGACGGGCTGTTTACCCTGCGCGAGGGGACGCTGTACCCCATCTTGTACCGGCTTGAGGACGACGGGATGATCTGTTCAGCCTGGCAGCAGGAGCAGCAGGGGCGCGGCGCACCGAAAAAGGTCTATACGGCAAGCGAAAAGGGGCTTTCCGCGCATGAGCAGCAGACGCAGGTCTGGAAAAGCTTTGTCCGGACGGTCGATCATTTTCAGCAAGGAGGAACGGAAACATGAAACAAAAAGCGACAAACTGGAAGCGTTATCTCGGCGCGGTCAACCGCCGCCTGCATATGCCAAAGCGCTATCGCACGCGGGTGATCAGCGACCTGGAAAGCTCGATCGCTGCGCGGCGCGAGGCCGGACAGAGCGACAGCGAGATTTTGCAGGCACTTGGTACGCCGAAGGAGGCTGCGCGCGAGCTGAATGCGCAGATGTTCCCGCACACCTGGCGCAAAAGCCCGTGGCGCTTTGCATCGCTGGCGCTGGCTGTGTTCGGCGCGCTGGTGCTGCTGTTTGAGGGGCTTTGGCCGGTCGCACTCCTAAGCGCCAATGCAAGCCTTGGCATCATCGGCGGCGCCGACGGCCCGACGGCCATCTTCATCACGACCGCGCAGAGCCAGGTCAATTACGAGCTGCTTCTGGGCGCGGCGCTGCTGGTGCTGGG
>CAZPYW010000115.1:0-5132 GCA_964590095.1 uncultured Oscillospiraceae bacterium
GCTGATGCGCTTGCGCTTCTCATCCACCTCGAGCACGCGGACCTTTACCACATCGCCCACACGGACGACCTCGGACGGATGGCGAATGAATTTGTCGCAAACCTGCGAGATATGCACCAGTCCGTCCTGATGCACGCCGATGTCGACAAAAATGCCAAAATCAATGACATTGCGCACCGTACCTGTCAGCTCCATCCCCGAGCGCAGATCCTTGATATCCAGTACATCCGTGCGCAGAATCGGCGCAGGAAGCTCATCGCGCGGGTCGCGTCCCGGCTTGAGCAGCTCGTTGACGATGTCGCGCAGCGTCATTTCGCCGCAGCCACAGTGCTCTGCCGCCGCTTTCCAGCCCAGCTTTTCCACGCGGTCTGACAGCGCAGCCAGCGCAGGCGTCCCCACATCGCTGAGCGTATAGCCGCAAAGCTCCAGCAGCGTCTGCGCCGCCGCATAGGATTCCGGATGAACGCCGGTATGATCCAGCACCTGCGCGCTTTCGGGCACCCGCAAAAAGCCGGCGCACTGCTCATATGCTTTGGGGCCAAGCTTCGGGACTTTTAACAGCTGCTTTCGTGCGGTAAACGCGCCGTTTTCCTCACGATAGGTCACAATGTTTTTTGCTGTGGCCGCCGTCAGTCCGGCTACCTGCCTGAGCAGTGACGGCGAGGCCGTGTTGATGTCCACACCGACGGCGTTGACACAGTCCTCCACGACGCCGCCGAGCGCCGCGTCCAGTGCCTTTTCCGGCATATCGTGCTGATACTGCCCCACGCCGATGGCCTTGGGGTCGATCTTGACCAGCTCCGCAAGCGGATCCTGCAATCTGCGCGCGATCGACACGGCCGAGCGCAGGTTGACGTCGTATTGCGGAAATTCCTCTGCCGCCAGCTTGGACGCGGAATAGACCGACGCACCGGCCTCACTGACGATCATGTAGGAAACAGCGCCGACCTTGTGGATCAGCTCGACCGTCATCGCCTCGGTCTCACGCGAGGCTGTGCCGTTTCCGATGGCGATATGCTCCACGCCGTGTCTGCGGATAAGGCGCGCAAGCGTCTCGATCGCCTCCTGCTTTTTCCGCTCGCTGAACGTCGGATAGACAACAGCCGTGTCCAGCACCTTGCCGGTCGCGTCCACCACGGCGACCTTGCAGCCGTGCGCATAGCCCGGGTCAAGTCCCATCGTCACATGTCCCTTGACCGGCGGCTGCATCAGCAGCGGGCGCAGGTTCAGCGCAAAATTCGCAATGGCGCGCTCGGCTGCCATATCGCTGAGCGCATTGCGCAGCTCACGTTCCAGGCTTGGCGCGAGCAGCCTTGTATAGCTGTCGGCGCACACCGCGCCCAGAAACGCCATGGCGGGCGTGGCGGGCTTGACTACCGCGCGGCGCAGACACTGGATTGCCTCATTTTCATCCATTTGTACCCCAACGCTCAGCCAGCCCTCGCGCTCGCCGCGGTTCAGCGCAAGAATCTGATGGCTTTGCAGTCTGGATGCAGGCTGAGAAAAATCATAATACATCTGATAGACGCTTTCGCCCTCTTTAGCAGCCTTTGCCGAGATTGCAGCGCGCTTTTCCATCAGCGTGCGCAGCCGCCCGCGGATGGATGCATCGTCCGAAATGCGCTCGGCCAGAATATCACTTGCACCTGCCAGCGCCGCTTCTACAGACTCGACGCCCTTTTCTGCATCCACAAATGCCTCTGCCAGCCGTTCCGGCGGCTGCATATCGGTGTGCTGGGCAAATATCGCATCCGCCAGCGGCTCAAGCCCCTTCTCCCGCGCAATTGTCGCGCGCGTCCGCCGCTTTGGCCGGTAGGGACGGTAGATATCCTCGATCTGTGCCAGCGTCTGCGCCGCATCGATCTGCGCGGACAGCTCGTCTGTCAGCTGCTCCTGCGCGTCGATCAGTTTTTTGACCTCTTCTCTGCGCTGCTGCAGGCTGCGCAGATACGCCAGCCGCGTCTCCAGCGTGCGAAGCGCCGTGTCATCCATGCCGCCGTGCGCCTCCTTGCGGTAGCGCGCAATAAAGGGGATGGTGTTTCCCTCATCCATCAGCGCGATGACGTTTTCCACATATTTGACCGGACAGCCAAGCTCAGCCGCCAGAATTTCTGCAATACTCTGCATAGCATACTCCTTTTCGCGTCTGTTGTCGAAATCGCTTTACATTCTATCACATCATCGGGTATAATGGGAAAAAACTTTTCGGAGGACGCACATGCATTACAGAGCCGTACTGATCGATATCGATGATACCCTGTTTGACTTCCGTCAAAGCTCCTTCGAGGCGATGGAGCAGGCGTTTGCGCACTGGGGCTATTCCTTTACGCCTGACGATATGGAGCAGTATGAGGTCTATAATGACGCGCTGTGGAAGCGCTTTGAGCGCAGCGAGGTCACAAAGCCCTTCGTGTTTCTTGAGCGTTTTCGCCAGTATTTTGCCGCGCGCGGCATCACCGACATTGACCCCGAGGCATTCAATGCGTTTTATCTGGCGCGCCTTGCCGAGGGCTATGCCTTTATGCCGCACTGCCGCGAGCTGCTTTGCGCCCTGCACGGCCGGTATCAGGTCTTTGTTGTCACAAACGGCGATACCTATGCGCAAAACGCGCGCATTGCGCGCTCGGGACTGGCGCACCTGTTTGACGGCGTATTCATCTCGGAGCAAATGGGCTGCAAAAAGCCGGAGAAGGCCTTTTACGACGGTGTATTTGCCAGCATCGGGGAAGAATACCGCAGCTGCTCGATCATGGTGGGCGACAGTTTGACCTCAGATATGCAGGGCGGGCGCAACGCCGGTATTCCCACCTGCTTCTACGGCGCGGAAGAAAACGCGGACGCGCGCTGTGACTATGTCATAGATGATTTGATGCAGCTGCTGGATGTGTTGTCCGGCACGCGCGCGCCGCGCGCGGACAGCCCGCTTGCACAGCTGCGCTGAGGCTCCGCGTATACTCCCATGTGCAGCAGGTTTCGACTTTTTTCGACAGTAGCATGTCGAGGTCTGTCGATAAATGTTGTCATATACTGGTTAATTCGGATTGAAGAATTTGGATGTCTGTGCTAAATTATATCTATCGCAGCGATACTTAACCCCATTGTCAAATGGGCGACCATATCAAAAAACGAATTCAGGGAGGAGCGCAAGTGGAAAATCGCATACAGGTTATCATCGCAGACGGCAATGAAGCGTTCTGTGCACATCTCAAGACTACTTTGGAGCAATCGTATGGCTATGTCGTCACCGGCATCGCGGACGACGGAGAAAAGGCTGTTGCCCTGCTCGCCTCCAAGCGGCCGGACATCGTCGTTCTGGATCTGACGATCGCAAAGCTCGACGGCATCGCCGTTTTACAGCGGGCACGCGCCATGGAGCAGCCGCCCGCCGCGCTGGTTTTGACCAGCTTTATGACCGAGTATGTCGGAAGCATGGCCGATAGCCTTGGCATCCGGTATTTCATGACAAGACCCTGTGACGCGGCGAACGTTGCCGAACGCGTCAGCGAGATCGTCGCCTTTGAGCAGCAGGCCGCGGCTGCGCGGATGCGCAAGCCCGAGGTCAGTCTGGAATCGCTTGTCACGACCGTCATTCATGAGATCGGCGTACCGGCACATATCAAAGGCTATCAGTATCTGCGCGAGGCCATCTTAATGGCAGTTGAGGACATGGACGTGATCAACGCCATCACCAAGGTGTTGTACCCGCAGGTCGCAAAGACCTTCTCCACCACACCCTCGCGTGTAGAACGCGCCATTCGACACGCCATTGAGGTCGCATGGGATCGCGGTGATCTGGAAACGCTGCAGCGTTTCTTTGGCTACACGATCTCGAACACCAAGGGAAAGCCCACAAACAGTGAGTTTATCGCGCTGATCGCGGACAAGCTTCAGCTTGAGCTGAAGGAAATGGAAAAGAGCAACTGACGCGTTCCATACCGCGGATGCAGCAGCCTTGCACCGCTTTTCCGGCCACGGTACGCCGTTGTGCGGGATGTATTCACAGCAGATAGAAAAAAGTCGGGCGTCCGGAAGCGGCACGCCCGACAATCTCGAGCCGGAACATCCGTTCCGGCTCACTTTTTATACAGATTATACAGATTCTGCGCGGTCACACTCCCGCGCGCCTATCTCAGGAATTCGTATCGGCCGCCGCCATGTCCAGCGCGTCAAATGCCTCTTCCGTTTCATCAAAGATCAGCTGCACATCGGCAAGCGTCTCCTGCAGGCGGTCGATCATTGCGCCCAGATCCTGCCGCAGCGCGGCAAGCTCACCGCCGGACTCGGCGCAGCGGGCGCGCGCGCTTTCACACAGCGCATCGATTTTCCCGCCAAGCCTTTCCGCGCGGAGCTGTGCATTGCGCTCCATCGCCTCGGCGCGCCGATAGGCCTCCAGCTCTTTTTCCGTCAGACTCGGTTCGGCTTCCACCGTATCCGCTTCATCCGTCTGCTTTTCCGCTGCTTCCGCAGCAGCAAGGCGTTCGCGCTCTGCGGCCTCTGCCGCGAGCCGCTCTTTTTCAGCGGCCTCAGCCGCAGCAGCCTCGTGTGCGGCAAGCTGCTCTTCTGCCTCGTGGCGCAGTGTCTCGGCCTCTAGCCGCGCACTGGCCAGCGCCAGCTGCGCCGCACGCAGCTTTTCCGTCAGGGCGGTATTCTCGCCGTTAAGGCGCGCGACCTCGTCATTCAGCTGCCGCAGCTCTTTCTGGTGGGTCAGCGCGGATGATTCAATATATTCTGTCACATCGCTGCGGTTAAAGCCGTTCAGCGCCGTGCGAAATTTGGAGAAATCAGACATGTAAAAGCCTCCTACGCGATCAGATTATTTTGAGTATATCACACCATCCGCCGAAAAACAACCGCCATCGATTTAAAACGCGCCTTTTCAAGCAAAAAATGTCGCCGTGCGGCCGTTTTTTCTGCTTTACTTTCGCGCGCGTATTTGCTATAATCTTTGGGCAGTCATCCCATACGCGCCCGTAGCTCAGCTGGATAGAGTGACAGACTCCGACTCTGTAGGTCGCACGTTCGAATCGTGTCGGGCGTACCAAAAAAGCAACCACTCCGCAGGGGTGGTTGCTTTTTTGCTGTGTCCGTCGTGATTCGAAGTTTATGCCCCAACGGGGTAAATCGTGTCGGGC
>CAZPYW010000116.1:0-5073 GCA_964590095.1 uncultured Oscillospiraceae bacterium
TGCAACGCAAGACATACCTGCTATTGGGAAGCGCGGTTCTTTTGCCGCACCAAAGGCGCCCCCATTTATGGGGGAGCTGTCGCCGCGCAGCGGCGACTGAGGGGGTTCTTGGCTCTCCCTTTGGGAGAGCTGGCGGCGACGCCGACTGAGAGGGTGTCCGCGCAAAGCCCCTTCCGTCATTTGCTTCGCAAATGCCACCTCCCCCGTAAACGGTGGAGGCTTTGGTGCGGCACAGAAACGCACATCCAGCGCTTCGCGCGCAAAGCCAAAGCGGCAGGGGCATTGCCCCTGCCGCTTTTGCGTGAACAGCACTCACGCGTTCTTCATGATGATCTGGTCAATGACGTCGGCAGCATGCTCGCAAAGGTCGCAGCAGGCCTCCAGACTGTCAAAGATGGCCTTGCCGCCAAGCAGGCCGCGCACATCCGCGTCCGTGCCAAACAGGCTGTGGACATACTCGACATAAGCGTCGTCGGCCTTGCTCTCCATGGTGTTGACCGCAACCAGAAGCGCGCGCAGCTGCGTCGGCTTCTTGAAGTTTTTCAGCTCAGCAGTCGCATCATGCAGCGTCTTCACGCAGCTGAGCACATGCTTGGAGAAGGCCTCGGCACCGGCGGGAAGGCGCACAATGTGATACATGTGGCATTCCAGCAGGACGTTGTCCAGCGCATCCGTTACATCGTCGATGATCTGCACCAGATGGACGATATCCTCCTGCTCAATGGGCGTGATAAACTCGGTCGAAAGCTTCCGCAGGATCTCATGCTGGATCTCGTCGGCCTGATGCTCGATGGCGTGAATCTCTTTCTTTCTTTGCAGCAGCGTGTCCGCGCTGTACGCCTCAAAAAAGCCGCACAGCAGCTCAGCCGCCTGTACGCAGCACGCCGTCTGCGTGCTGATCAGTGCAAAATAATCATTTCCCTTAGCCATATGTTATCTCCTTTCACGAAAACAGAACCAGAAACAGCTTCGCCAGTCCATAGCCCAGCAGGCCACAGCCCGGGAACGTACACACCCACGTCAGAACCAGCTCGGTCACAACGCCCCAGTTGACATTTTTGATGCGCCGTGCCGCGCCCACGCCCATGATGGCCGTGGTTTTGGTGTGCGTGGTGCTGACAGGAATGCCGGTCAGCGAGGAAAGCAGCAGGCAGAGCGTCGCCGCCACATCTGCCGCAAAGCCCTGATACGGCTTCAGCCGCACCATATCGCGTCCAACAGACTTGATGATGCGCTTGCCGCCGATCGAGGTGCCAAGTCCCATGACAATGGAGCACAGCAGCATCAGCCACAGCGGCACCGTGAACGAGGACATGTCGCTCTGACCGCCGGCAAAGGCCGCACCCAGCAGGAAAATCGCCATAAACTTCTGTCCGTCCTGTGCGCCGTGCATAAAGGCCATGGCCGCGCCGCCCGCGATCTGTGCGGCCGAGAAGAAGCGTCCCGCCGTCTGGCGGTTTTGGTTCTGGAATACACGCGTGGTAAGCCGCGCGCACAAAAAGCCCATGACAAAGCCAAGAATGGTCGACAGCACGATACCATAGAGCACCTTGACCCACTCGCCGCCGTTGATACCGTCAAAGCCGTTGTGGATGGCGACTGCCGCGCCGGAGATACCGGCGATCAGCGCGTGGCTCTCACTGGTGGGAATGCCAAAGTACCATGCGACCGTCGCCCAGACGACAATCGCCGTCATGGCCGCGCAGAGCGCGATCAGCGAAAGGCGTGCATCACCGCCGAAATCGGCAATGTTATAGATCGTCATGGCAACCGACGCATTGAGCGCCGTCATCACAAACACGCCCAGGAAATTAAATACGGCCGCCATCGCAATGGCCTTTCCGGCCGAGATGGCGCGGGTGGCAACACAGGTCGCAATGGCATTGGGCGCGTCTGTCCAGCCGTTGACCAGAATGACACCCAGCGTCAGACACGCTGCAACCAGCAGCATGGGGTTTTCCGCCGCCTGGCGGATGAATTCAAGCATCTGCATTCGCTTCTCCTTACTTTGCGCGCGATGCGCTGCGGCGAATCAGCTTCACCAGCTCAACGATGGGGATGACGCATACGGCCAGCGCCAGCGCAATGGCGTACTCGACCCACTCCACGCTGGTAAAGCCAAAGAGTGCGGAAATGAACGGCACCTCACAGACGAGGGTCGTGACGACCAGACTGCCCAGCGCAGCAAAGGTCATGGCCTTATTCTTTGTCGTCAGACGGAAAATACTCTCACGCTGTGAGCGCATGTTGATGCCGTGGAAAATTTCAGCCATCGACATCGTGACAAATGCCATCGTCGTGCCGTCCGGACTGATGCCGCCGGCGGGAATTTCCCACACGCCGGACTCGATAAAGTGACCGATAAAGAATGCTGCAATCGTCAGCGCCGAGATGACCAGTCCCTGATAGCCCACATCAACGCCCATGCCGTCTGCAAAAATACCGGCCTTGGCATCACGCGGCTTGCGGCGCATCAGACCCGGCTCTGCGCCCTCCATGCCCAGCGCCAGCGCGGGGAAGCAGTCGGTGACCAGATTGATCCACAGCAGGTGTACCGGCTCAAGAATGGTAAAGCCAAGCAGCGTTGCAACGAAGATCGACAGCACCTCACTCATGTTGGACGAGAGCAGGAAGCCAATTGCCTTGCGGATGTTATCATAGATCCGACGGCCTTCTTCCACTGCGCCGACGATGGTGGCAAAGTTATCGTCTGCCAGCACCATGTCCGCAACGTTTTTCGTCACGTCCGTGCCGGTGATGCCCATGCCGACGCCGATGTCAGCCGACTTGATCGACGGTGCGTCGTTGACGCCGTCGCCGGTCATGGCCGTGACATAGCCGCCCGCCTTCCAGGCATTTACGATGCGCGTCTTATGCTCGGGCTGCACACGGGCATAGACGGCGATATTCTGGTACGCACGCGCAAAGGTTTCATCGTCCATCTGCGACAGCTCCGCGCCGGTGATGGCGCGCAGGCCATCCTGCAAAATGCCAAGCTCCTTTGCAATGGCAACCGCGGTGTCAACATGGTCGCCCGTAATCATGACCGGACGGATGCCCGCCTCGCGGCACTCATCGATGGCGGCCTTGACCTCGGGACGGACGGGGTCGATCATGCCGGCAAGGCCGACGAAGCAAAGCTCGCACTCAAGCGCCTCGGGCGCGGTATCTGCGGGCATGGACGCATGCGTCCGCTGCGCGGCAGCCAGCACGCGAAGCGCCTTGTCCGCCATCGCCTTGTTGGCGGCAAGGATCTCGCTGCGCTTTTCCTCGGTCATGGGCTGCGCCGCTGCGCCGTCCCAATAGCTTGTGCAAAGACGCAGCACCACATCGGGCGCGCCCTTGGTCAGCTGCAAAATCCCCTCCTGCGTCTGGTGCAGGGTGGACATCATCTTTCGTCCGGAGTCAAACGGCGCCTCGCCCACGCGCGGCATGGACTTTGCCAGCACGTTTTTATCCTGCGCGCATGCCGCGCCCCAGGTGACCAGCGCAGCCTCGGTCGGTTCACCGGTCACGCTTCCGTCCGTGTCCAGCGTCGCATCCGAGCACATGGCCATTGCCATCGCCGTGCGGGCTTCCTCTGCGCCGTAGCTTTCGACCACGGTCATCTTATTCTGCGTCAGCGTGCCGGTCTTGTCCGAGCAGATGACCTGCGCGCAGCCAAGCGTTTCAACCGCCGTCAGTCTGCGGATGATGGCGTTGCGCTTTGACATATTGGTCACGCCGATGCTGAGCACGATGGTCACGACCGCGACAAGTCCCTCAGGGATGGCCGCAACGGCCAGCGACACGGCGATCATAAAGGAATGGACGATCGTATCGATCTGGAAGCTCCCCGCGCGCAGCAGCTGCACCGCAAAGATCAGCACGCAGATGCCAAGCACCAGCTTTGTCAGAATACCGGAGAGCTGTGACAGCTTCTTTTGCAGCGGGGTCTGTCCCTCCTGCGTATTTGCCAGCGCATCCGCGATCTTGCCCATCTCGGTGTCCATACCGGTGGCGGTGATGACGGCGCTGCCGCGGCCATAGACCACGGTCGAGCCCATATAGACCATATTCTTGCGGTCGCCAAGCGGAACATCCTGCTGTCCGTCGCGCAGATTCAGCAGATCGACGTACTTGAACACCGGCACCGATTCGCCCGTCAGTGCGGCCTCCTCGATTTTCAGACTTGCGCTCTGCAAAATGCGGCCGTCTGCGGGAACGGCGTCGCCCGCCTCAAGCAGAACGATATCGCCCACGACGAGATCCTCACTGCGCACGGTTTTGACCTTGCCGTCACGCAGGACCTTGCTTGTCGCTGCGGCCATCTGCTGCAGGGCCTCAATCGCCTTTTCCGCCTTGTTCTGCTGGTACACGCCCAGCACGGCGTTGACGATCACAACGAAGAGAATGACAAACACATCCGTGAAGCTTTCATTCTCGATCACCGCCAGCACCGCGCTGACCAGCGCCGCCGCCAGCAGGATCAGGATCATCGGGTCGGCCATCTGCGCAAAAAACTGCTTGACGATCGAATCCTTTTTTCCCTCAGCCAGCTTGTTCTTGCCGTTTCTGGCCAGACGCTCAGCCGCTTCGCGCTCTTGAAGACCCTCCGCGCGCGACTGTGTCTCACGCAGGACTTCTTCTGCCGTTTGTAGATACTGCCTCAAAGCATACCCCTCCTGTTTTTATTTTTTGCTATAAAATAAGACCCATGTACAGAAAGATCGTTCGATCTCTGTACATGAGTCTTGCTGTATCAGCAAAGCCAGACGGCCGCGCCGCCATGTATGTTGACTTACGCTCACGCTGTGCAGCGCGCAGCTACTCCCCCATGTGGGCCATATTTCTCTGAATTTAGTATAGCAGACGCTTCAACAAAATGTCAAGCGCCAATCTCGTTAAGAACGGCTCAGACTGCGCAGGACTTTTCAGATTTTTTCCGGCGCGTTCTGCCGCGCAGCATACCGCGCTGCGGCGCGGATATTGCACCATTGCGCGCGCGGCGAAAGTCTGATAGAATAATAGAAATACAGAAAAAGAAGTGGAGAACGCACCATGGCACAGTTTTTGCCCATCAGCCAATCAGAT
>CAZPYW010000117.1:0-5036 GCA_964590095.1 uncultured Oscillospiraceae bacterium
CGCATGCGCCGTGTCGTTCCCCAATCGCGCGCGTAGCGCGCAATATAAACGCGTCTCTGCTCTTCTTTTTGCATACTTTTTCTGGAGCAGCAGAAAAAGTATGCCGCCGGAGGCTACGGCAGTAGCAATTCTGTAGGAGTGTTCTCTCCAACGTGAAACGTTGAAACAGGGGCGCTGCACCTGGCAGTTTACCGCTATTATACCACGTTCTGCCCGCAGGGTAAAGAAAAGAAACCCTGTTCCCGCGCGAAAAGCACGCAGGAACAGGGAATTGCCTGTTGGATTAGCGTTTGCGGCTGTTGTACTGCGCCAGACCAAGCCCCAAAAGCTCGATCGCGCGCGCCTCATCGGCCACGTTCAGGACGTAGGCGATGCGGATCTCGTTTTTGCCAAGTCCTTCGGTGCTGTAAAAGCCGCTGCCGGGGGCAAACATGACGGTTTCGCCGTTGTCCTCAAACTCCTCCAGCAGCCACTGCTGGAACACCTCGGCATCATCGACCGGAAGCGCCGCCATCAGATAGAACGCGCCGCGCGGACACTGGCAGACCACGCCCGGGATTTTTTTCAGCGCCTGATAGACGGTATCGCGCCGGCGCTTATACTCCTCACGCACGGCATCAAAATAGGACGGCTCGGTCGAGTAGAGCGCGGCGGCGGCAATCTGGTCAAGCGTGGCAACGGAAAGCCGCCCCTGACAGTACTTGAGCGCGTGTGCCAGAAGTTCATGATTCTTACTGATGATACAGCCGATGCGTGCGCCGCAGGCCGAGAAGCGCTTGGAGACCGAGTCGATCAGGATCAGGTTTTCGGCGCTGTCTGCAAGCTGGCCAAAGGAGCTGAGCGGCTGGCCGTCATAGACGAACTCGCGGTAGACCTCATCCGCAACCAGGAACAGGTCGTGGCGTCTGGCAAAGTCCAGAATCATCTCCATTTCTTCGCGCGTCAGGACGGTTCCAGTGGGATTGCCCGGGTTTGTGACCAGAATGGCGCGCGAGCGCGGCGTGATGGCCGCCTCCAGCTTGTCAAGGTCGGCGTAGTGATACCCCTCCTCGGGTGTGGTGACGATGGGACGGATATGCGCGCCGGTGGATTCGATGAACGTGTTATAGTTGGGATAAAACGGCTCGGGGACGATGATCTCGTCGCCGTCATCCAGAATGCAGTTGCAGACAAATTGCAGCGCCTCACTGCCGCCGGTGGTGATCAGGACGTCGTCTGCATCGCAGGGAACGCCGATTCGATGATAGTAATCGCACACTGCGTCGATCAGCGCCGGAACACCGGGCGAGGGCGCATAGGCAAGCGTCCGCTCATGAAAGCTCCGGAGGGCGTCAAACAGCGCCTGCGGCGTTTCGATATCCGGCTGGCCGATGTTCAGATGATAGATCTTTTTGCCTGCTGCTGCGGCTGCAACAGCATAGGGATGGAATTTACGCATGGGTGACTGATAGCAGCGAAGCACTTTGCTCGAGAACTTCATGTGACTACCTCCTTGTTTATTTCCGTGGGCGTGCGCAGCGCCTTCGGATAAAAATTTCTGTAATCATAGCACAGCAGCGCGGAAATTTCAACAGCTTCTGCCAGACGTTATTTTGCCCACTCGTAAAACGGCGATGCATGGCGTGTGCATATGGGGATTTTCAGGCACGCGTATGCGCAGGACAGGCAAACAAAACGGCGCGCAGCGGATGCTGCGCGCCGTTACGGTTACATGTGAAGCTTTGTTTTGCTGATTTACTGTCTGGCCAGCAGACGCTCCTCCTTTGTCCGGAAGAAATGTTCCAGAACCGGAATGAAGAGGAAGCAGCAGAATGCCGCCGTAAAGCCGCCGTTATACAGGCAGAAGCCGCCGTGCAGCAGCGGCACGCAGGTGACGAGCACATAGTGCGCCGCGCCAAAGCCCACACCGGCCAGCCAGCCATAGCGTCCGGCCACGGGCGAAAGGCCGCTTGCAAAGCACAGACCGATGGCAAGTGCCTGTGAGCCGAGCGCCATGGTAAACTCTGCGCCGGTCAGACCACAGACGAGCTTTGCAGCCAGAGCGGCGGCAGCATAGCCCACCATGATCGGCCACACGTTCAGCGGATGGCTGCCCTTGAAGCAGCAGCAGACCATGCAGAACACACAGCCCAGCGTGGCTGCGTTCCAGTTTGCGCCGACGGCGCAGTAGTACAGCACAATGAACACGCCGTAGACGCCAAAGTTCAAAATGGCGGCGGCGGGGCCGTATTTTGCGCCAAAGTCGACGCCGTAGCCCGTGTCGCGCAGGAGCTTACCATAGCTTTTCCCGCCGCCAAGGAGCAGCGCACACACAATGGCAAGGCCGAACACGACCAGACAGAAGCCGATGCTGATGATGGCGAAGCTGTCACCGGTGCCGACACTTTCTGCCGTGGGCGGCGCGGGGGTAAAGACCTTATACAGCAGCGCGCGCAGGAAAAACGCCGTCAGGCCGATGGGGACAGCCGCGTTATACAGGCTGTAGCCCTTGTGCATGGCGGGGCCGTGCGCGAGCACTGCGGGGAGGATCAGACCGATGAACAGGCCGGCGGCCAGCGCCATCAGCACACCGCCGAGGGTAAAGCCGTGCCATGCCTCCTGCGGATAGCGGAAGAGCAGCTCGGTGATCAGCGGCGCAAGGCCGGTGGAGAACAAAAATGCGTTTGCCATTGAGCCGAGCGGCTTCTTTTTCAGCAGACAATAGAGTGCCACGCCCGCAAAGGAGAACCAGATATTCAGCAGCGTGATGCCCCAGAAGCAGAAGCCCGCCGTCAGGAAGAACGCCAGCACCGACACGCCGTCGGGCTTTGCCCCGGGCAGGCGATAGATGCCATAGCAGATCGCGCAGACCAGCGCGGCATTCAAAAATGTGCCGGAAATGCCGCCGTAGCTTGCGTCAAAATAGCTTTTTACCGTCTGGCCGGACTGCGTGCAGATGCGCAGAAGTCCCGCCAGTGCGTTTTCATGGAGGAGCAGGCCGGTCAGCCCCGTTGCAAGCAGACACAGCGATACAAAAATGCCGAATAATCTGCGGATCGCAAATTCCGGCTGTTTCATACTCTCTTTCATGTATCCTTTCCTTTCTGAAAAAATACCGCCGCCGGAAGCTTCCGGCGGCGGTAACAGCAGCTTAGAGTGTGCGCTCCGCAGCCTCGACAACGTGACCGATCAGCACGGACGTGGTGACCGAGCCGACACCGCCGGGAACCGGCGTGATCGCGCCGACAATGGGCTCGACCTCGGAGAACACCGCGTCGCCCGCGATGCCGCCCTTGCCGCCCTTGGCGTTGATCTTCTCGGGATCCCAGTTGATCGAAACGTCGATGACGACCTGATTCTCAGACACATAGTCCTTTGTCAGACTGTTGAGCACGCCGGCGGCAGAGACCAGAATGTCAGCCTTGCGCGCGATACCGGCAACGTCGACCGTTTTGGTGTGGCAGACGGTGACGGTGGCGTTCTTGGCCATCAGCATCATGGCAGCGGGCTTGCCCACGACCAGCGAACGGCCGATGACAACGGCGTTCTTGCCCTTGCAGTCGATGCCATAGTAGTCCAGAATTTCCATGCAGGCCTGCGGCGTGCAGGGCGCAAAGCCCAGCTTCTTGCCGGTGAAGACGCCTGCGTTCGAAAGATCGGTCATGCAGTCCACGTCCTTGCATGCGGCCAGACGGTTGCAGATCTCGTCCTGATCGGCCTTGAGATGCTTGGGCAGCGGGCGGAACATCAGACAGCCGTGGATGGTGTCGTCGGCGTTGATCGCATCGATCTGCGCCAGCAGCGCTTCCTTGCTGACATCCTCGGGCAGGACGAACTTCACGACCTCAACGCCGATCAGCTCAGCGCGGGCGGTTGCGCCCTTTTCATACGAAAGGTCGGACGGATTCTCGCCGCAGCGGAGGATCGCCAGCTTGGGGCTGACGCCCTTTTCCTTCAGAGCAGCCACGCGCGCCTGAAGCTTTTCGTTCATCGCGGCAGTGACCTCTTTGCCAAGTAACAGTTTTGCCATGATTCTTTCCTCCTGCTTATTTGAAGAAGCCGGCCTTGACCGACTCAAAGATCTCATCTGCCAGCTTGCCGTATTTGTCCAGCATGTCCAGGCACTTTGCGTTCATTTCCTCGGCCACGGCACGGTTCTGGAGCGTCTTGGTGTTGATGAACACGTTCAACGAGGCAGCCTGTAACGCGGCCTTGACGATGGTTGCGCCGCAGCCCGCGTCAGAGACGGCAAGGCGCGAGCCCTTATCGGCAAACACCTTGATCGCGTCGAGCGACTGGCAGCACAGCTCCATGATGTGCATCGGGACCTGGCAGGCCGTGATGGTGGCCTTTTCCATGATCTCGGGGCGGCTGGGGTCATCCTTGGGGATGCCATAGGCCTTTGCCAGCGGGACAAAGCCCTCAGCATCGGCGGGAACCTGATCGAGCAGCTCATTTTGCAGTGCGTCGCACTTTGCTTTCAGCGCAACGATCTCTTCCTCGACGTCGGCGTATTTTTTCTTGCCCACGGTCAGCGAGCCGACCATGTTGCCCAGCGCCGTACCCAGCGCCGCGACCAGCGCGGACGCGCCGCCGCCGCCGGGGGCAGGCTCGGACGAGGCCAGAACCGTGACAAATTCACGGCAGGATTTTGTCGTCATATCCATAAATACAGATTCTCCTTTATCCATACGAAAAAATGGGCGGCGGAACACCGCCGCCCATTGCAGGTTTGTTGTGCGATATGGTTGCTGCGGCTTACACCGCGCGCTCGGACTTAGAACAGGCCGGAAACCTTGCCGGTCTCGACGTCAACGTCGACACGACGGTAGGCGGGGTCAGCAGCGGTACCGGGCATCATGGAGATGGTGCCGGCCATCGGGCAGAGGAACTTCGCGCCGCCGTACTCCAGAATGTCACGCACAGCCAGACGCCAGCCCTTGGGCTCGCCCTTCTTGGTGGGGTCGTCGGACAGGGACAGGTGGGTCTTGAAAATCATCGTGCATTAATCGGCGTACTTTGGATCGGAATCAAATCGCTCGGCCTTATGCACAGCC
>CAZPYW010000118.1:0-4988 GCA_964590095.1 uncultured Oscillospiraceae bacterium
GATTCATCCTTGCTGCGGATGTGCTTGAAATTTCCCATGGTTTCCGTGACCTCGGTGATGTAGCCAAAGGTTCGCGGGAACTGCGCAAGAATGCGCTGAAACTGCACGACCTGATGCTTGTTGACGATGCACAGCAGCAGCTTCTTTTCCGTCTTGGAGTACATGCCCTCGGCCGGCAGAACGGTCACGCCGTGGCGCATCTGGGTGATCAGCTGCTGGGAAAGCTCCTCGGCCTGGTCGGTGATGACCTCAAATTTCAGCGCCTTCTTGTTGCCGCGCAGCATGTGGTCGCTGATCTGGGAGCTGACATAGCAGTAGATCATGCACATGATGACCGGCTCAAACTGATATCCATAGACGAAGAACGAAATGGCCGCGACCGACGCGTTCAGACAGAAGATGATCCAAACAAAGCTGGCCTCCGGATGCCAGGTGCGCACCCACGCGGCGATGATGTCCATGCCGCCGGTTGAGCCGCCGCGATAGAGGACAACACCGTAGACATAGCCGCTGACCACACCCGCGGCAATGGGGCCAAGAATGAGGGAGGTGCCGTTTGCCGTGTGATAGCTGATCTGTGACAGGTCAAGCTCGCGCAGAACCAGCGTTGCCAGGGAAAATACGACGACGAAAACCAGACTGCGTGCGGCAAAGCTGTGTCCAAGCTTTTTCCACGCCAGAAAAATCAGCGGCAGATTGATCGCCAGCGACAGATAGCCGATGCTGATCTGGAACAGATACTGTACCATCGTGATGATACCGTTGACACCGGCGGGCGCGAACGCATTGGGAAAGACGAACAGCGCATAGCTCACCGCCATCAGAAGGGCGCAGACCACGATCAGAAGATAGTCGCCCCATACGGAATGTTTTTGCATAAAAAGGCCTCCTTGCCAAACATACCTGCACAGTATAGCGCGCCGGTTTGGAATTTGCAAGAATTATTTCAGAAATAAAGCGAAAATGCAGGAATCTTTTTGATTCCTGCATTTTCTTTTTCAAGTTAAAGTCCTGCTGCTTTTGCAAAACGGGAAAACCGGACAGAGATCTTCCCTCAGCCAACGATCGAATGGTACAGCTCCCACATTTTCTGTGCATCGCGGCATTCCTCAATGCGGTGTGTCGCGGCAATCTCGTCGGTGTAATCCTGCAAAAGCATCGGGCAGTAGTCAAACCAGCCGTCAGAGGCGCGGCGAATGATGACGTTCATCGTGGGCACCAGATCATAGCTGACCAGATGCGTACCGTTCGCGTCCTTCTCAATGGTGACAGAGGCCATGCCGCCAAGCATACCGGTGACGCTCAGCTGATGGGAGAAGAAATTGCCCAGCGAGTAGAACACCGGCACCTCGTTCCCGTTTTTGCCGGTCACGGTCTCAAGCGGCTGCAAAATATGCGGATGGCTGCCGATGATCAGATCGACACCCTCGTCTGCCATAAACTGCGCCCAGTTGCGCTGATAGTCATTGGGGGTGGTCTGATCCTCCTCGCCCCAGTGGGCAAAGACGATGACAAAGTCAGACTGTTCCTTTGCCGCGGCGATATCGGCGGCCACGTTGTCATAGGTGTCAAAGCGGTCGACCATATAGGCGTTCTGCGGCGCACCGGCGTTCATGCCATAGGTGTAGTTCAGCATGGCGATACGAATGCCGTTTTTCTCGACCACATGGACAGCGTCTGCATCCTCCTGTGAGTCGTGAATGCCCAGCAGCGTGATCTCGGGGTAATGCTCGCGCCAGAAGCGGATGGAATCCAGAATGCCGGTATCGCCCTTGTCAAAGCAGTGATTCGTTGCCTGCGTGATGACGTCAAAGCCTGCCGCGGCCAGCGCGTCGCCCGCCTCCTGCGGCGTGCCGAAGCTGGGGTAGTTGTCGATCAGTGCGCGGTCGGCCACCAGCGCGGTCTCCTGGTTGATGCATGCAATGTCATAGTGCTCGACCGTTTTGGCGATCTCGGTATAGATCGACGTGAAATCATACCCGCCCTCGGGCAGCTCCATCGACCAGTAGGTGCTGTTGTGGATCAGATTGTCGCCCAGCGCCATCAGCGTGACACGAGCCGGTTCTGGTTCGGGCTCAGGTTCGGGCTCGGGCAGCGGCTCTGGCTCGGGCTCTGGCAGCGGCTCGGGCTGAACGACAGGCGTTTCAAGCTCGGATACCGACGGCGCGGGGATGTCGGTTGGCGTCTGCATCGACTGCTCCAGCATTGCGGCCTTTGCCGCCCGTTCTGCGCGCCAGACGATCGTGCCGCCCGCGCCCAGTACGAGGACGAGCAGAACGATCAGACAAAGTCCAAGTGCGAAGCCGCGTTTTTCGTGATCCCTGTTTGCCATGGGAAGCTCTCCTTTTCAGCTGATGTTTTCTGCGGCGGCACAGCGCCGCGCAGGTGCGTGTTTGGTGCTTGTGTATTTCTACGATTCGCCGCTTTTTGCGGCGCGGCGCGCGATCAGAAGCCCGACGATGGCCATCACGGCAAAGACAAGCAGGAGCAGCAGCTCCCACTCGCCAAAGCAGGCGAAGACCGTACTCCTTGCGCCGCGCTCGACGCTCTGCGTTACGGCGCAGGCCCAGCCCACAAAGCCGATCACGCCGCCAAGAAACAAGCCCAGTCCATAAAGCAGTTTTTTCATCGTTTTTCTCCTTGTCCGGCAGAGGCCGTTATTTTAAAAACAGCCGCAGCAGGCGCGATTTTGCCGCCGTGTACGGATGATACCGGATGGGCAGATCGAGCCAGTTGGCTTTTTTCAGGATGCTGCGGTAGTGGGTAAAGGTGTCAAAGCTTTTCTTGCCGTGATAGCTGCCCATTCCCGACGCACCCACACCGCCAAAGGGCATGTGCGGTGTTGCCAGATGCACAATGGTGTCATTGATGCAGCCGCCGCCGAAGGCACAGCTGTCCAGCACGCGCCGCTCAAGTGCGCGGTCGGTCGTAAACAGGTACAGCGCCAGCGGCTTTTCGTGTGCCGTGATATAGTCGATGCACGTCTGCACGTCGCGATAGGATATGACCGGCAGGATGGGGCCGAAGATCTCCTCCTGCATGATGGGGCTGTCGGGCGTTACGCCGGTCAGGACGGTGGGCGCGAGGAAACGCCGGTCTGCGTCACCTCCGCCGCCCACGGCGGCCGTCTCGTCTTTCAGAAGAGCGCACAGACGGCGATAGTGCTTTTCATTGACGATGACCGGCATCTGCGCCAGATCACCATCGGGGAAGAATTCGTGCAGCGCGGCGCGGCAGCCGTCCAGAAACGCGTCCATGACTGCTTCCTGCACGAAGGCATAGTCCGGCGCGACACAGGTTTGTCCGGCGTTCAGCACCTTGCCGAAGATGACGCGGCGCGCGGCCAGTCGGACATCGGCGGTCTGGTCTACGATCACGGGGCTTTTGCCGCCCAGCTCCAGCGTCAGCGGCGTCAGATGCTCGGCGGCGCTGCGCATGACGTGCCGCCCGACAGACGGCGAGCCGGTAAAAAAGATGTAGTCAAAGCGCTCGGCCAGGAGCGCCTGATTTTCCGCTCTGCCGCCCTCAACCACGGCGACATACTCCGGCGGGAAGGTCTCGCGCAGAAGCTGTGCCAGCGCGCGGCTGGTGTTGGGCGCGTAGGCAGACGGCTTGACCACGGCGCAGTTTCCGGCAGAAAGCGCGCCGATCAGCGGCTCAAGACAAAGCTGGATGGGATAATTCCAGGGCGCCAGAATCAGCACCACGCCGTATGGCTCGGGCGAGAGAAGGCTGCGCGCAGGGAACTGCGCAAGCGGCGTTCTGACGCGCTTTTCGCGCGTCCATGCGTCCAGATGGCGCAGGTGATAGCGCAGCTCATCCAGCACAAGGCCGGTTTCGGTCATGTAGACCTCAAACTCGGATTTCCGAAAGTCGGCGGCCATGGCCGCAGCCAGTGCGCGCTCGTGCCGCTGCACCGCGTGCAGCAGGGATTGCAGTGCCTGACGGCGATAAGCGGCAGGGCGCGTTTTGCCGCTGCGGTAAAATGCACGCTGTGCGGCGAGCAGCGCCTGTATGCTGTGGGTATGTTCGTCCATGGTCATTCCTCCTGCTGGTAGGTAAAAAGCAGCTGGCTGAGGGAAAGAATTTCAGGCGCGTCCAGCGAATTGAGAAATTCCACCCGTCCGACGCGGCTGGACGGATTGCGCAGTCCGCAGGCATCAAGCCGCCGGCCAAGCTGCGCCGCCACGCCCATGCTCCCGTCGATGATCTCGGGGACAGCGCCGACCACGCGCCGGATGGCGGCGGTCAGAAACGGATAGTGTGTGCAGCCAAGGACAATGGCTGAGACCGGCTCATGCAGATGCGGCGCAAGCTGCTGCTGTAGATAACGCTCGACCGCTTCACCGCGCAAAATGCCGTGCTCGACGTATTCCATCAGCCCCGGGCAGGGGACGGGGATAATCTGCGCCTGCGTCTGATACTGGGCGCTGAGACGGCGAAATTTTTCCTCGCGCAGCGTCATGGGCGTTGCCATGACCAGAATGCGTCCGCCGGTGTGGCGCGCAACTGCGGGCTTCAGCGCCGGTTCAATGCCGATGATGGGAAGCGACGGATAGTGCGCGCGCAGCTGCGCGGCGGCGGCAGAGGTTGCCGTGTTGCAGGCCAGCACCAGCGCCTTGATGCCGCGCGCAAGCAGCAGCTCGACAGCGCGCTCACACAGCGAGAGCACATCATCCGGCTCGCGCACGCCATAGGGCGCATGCAGCGAGTCGCCATAATAGAGATAGTTTTCATTTGGCAGTAGACGTACCGTCTGCCGCAGGACGCTGATGCCGCCAAGACCGGAGTCGAAAAACGCGACCGGCAGTTGGTTTTGTTCCATAAGCGTCATTCCTTTCACACAGGACTTGGATGGTGTATGATCATCGTGGTGGGGGAGTTTGCGCCCAAAGGGCGCGGGATTTTTGCGCGCGAAGCGCGCAGGTTTGCCGCACGCTGCGCGTGCGGGGGACGTTCCGACCCGCTTTCTATCCCACGTGGGAAAG
>CAZPYW010000119.1:0-4941 GCA_964590095.1 uncultured Oscillospiraceae bacterium
TTTGCGGGCTGTAAAGTAAAATTTACGATGCACATGTCCTCGTAAATTTTGGATTCTATTTGATTCGCGCCTGCGGGCGCGAATGCGACGAGGCGTTTGGGATACAGAAGCGGGGCGCGCCGTGGGCGCGTCCCGCTTTGTGTTATTTTTTGATGGAAAGATCGAGCATGGCGAGTGCCTGCTTCCAGTGGTTATAGAATTCTTTGGCGTTGTGGGCGGGCTCTTTCTCCTCAACGAACCAGTCGCACGGCTCAAGGTCAAGCCCCGCAAAGCGCGCGGCAAAATCCGCGCCCATGCCCATGGTTTCGGCATAGGGAAGCATCCGGTAAAAATACTGTGGGTCGCGCGCGAGCATGGTTTTGATCTGACTGTCGGATATGCGGCGCAGATAGCGGCGGAAGCCGAGCGTCTGCTCGATAAACTGCTTGCCAAGCGCCGTGCGGCGGCCGCCGTGGAGCGTCTGCCAGCCGGTGAAGAGGCAAAGCGCCAGACCGCCGAGCATCGGTGCAATCGCGCCGCTCAGTCGGCCGAGAATCAGCATCACGAGCGCCGAAGCGCAGGAGAGCGAAAGCGCGAGATAATCACGCAGCTGCCACGCGGCAAAGCCGCGCATGACGAGCAGGCTGAGTGCGGCGCCGGCAAAGAAGCACAAAACGAGCAGCAGCCAGCGCGCCGGCATCAGCGGCAGAAGGATGCTCATGCTCAGCAGCATGGCAACGGCGGTGCTGAGTGCGCTGAGGATGTGCATGATGCGGACGCTCCCGCTGGTTTTCTGGTACAGCCGACGCTGCCAGAAGCGGGCGGTGGCATCAACGGCCTTGGCCGCTGTGCGCTTATAGCTGAGGCTTGCGCCCTCACAGACGGCATCGCCGGAGAAAAGCATGGAAAACAGCTTCTGGTCAAGGCGGCGGCGCTCATTGCCCATCTCAACGCGCTGGCGCAGAGAGACATCGCCGCGGGCATTGACAAGCACGGTGAGATAGCCAAGCCCCGCCCAGTGGCAGACGGTCATGTTGAAATTGGTCTTGCCGCAGCAGAGCAGATACGGCAGGTCGCCGGGCTGCGTGGAGTCGGGGGGAAGGCTGCGGGTGGTGACGCGCAGCGGCTGGGAACGCAGCGTCAGCGCCCAGTAGACCAGCGCCAGAACGGCAAGCGCGATCTGGAAGGCGGCTGCGACCCAGCTGCCGGACCATTTGGTGTAGGCACCGGAAAAATAGCCGCTTTCAAGCTGGAGCGAGAGGTCGAGCGACTCACGATCCTTGAGCTGGGTCGTGATCGTGCCGGCAAGCGCGCCGGACTGCGCGCGCAGGGTGAGGTAATCCTCGATCACGTCGCCGCGGTAGCCGCTGAGGAAGCTGGGGTTGGAGTCAAACGGCGCGGGCATGATGACGGTAAAATCATAATGCGCGATGGGATACTCCCAGCGGGCGCACAGAAGCGGAAGAGAGAGCGTCTGGGTCTGCGTCTCTTCATCCTCGGTGACAAGATCCTCAAGCGTGTAGGTAATGGTGAAGGTACGGCTTCCGGTGAAGCCGGTATTGCTGCTGAGTGTCAGGACGGTGACACCGTCAACGGTGCTCTGTTTGGCCTGATAACCGGCGATTTCGGCCTTTTTGGCACCCGCTCCAAGCGGGAAATGCAGCTCGGTCTCGGTTGTTTGCAGATCGAGCGTCAGCGTTTGTGTGACCTGGCATGTGCCGTCCTGGGCAACGTTGCAGTCGGTCTTCATCTCTGTGATGGAATTGTCTGCAAGCACCAGGACACTGAGCAGTGTGCAGCATACAACGATCAGCGCGACGCGCCAGAGGGCTCGGCGCATATTCCTCACCTCGTTCCGTGTTTGATGGTTACGGCGCAAGCGACGCTTGTGCCGTGAAAGGACAGGGGGACAGGGCGTGCGGGGCAGAAGCGGCCGCGCGGCCTTCTCAGACGCATTTTATCACATGACGGAAGAAAATGCAATCGGGCGCAAAAAGTTCCATTTTTCGCAAAATGCGGCGCAGTTTCCCGTTGAATGGAAGAAGTGCCGGTGCAGGCAACGCCCGCACCGGCAGATGGAAGGGAAGAAACGTGCATAAGAGGCTTCCACGCGCAGCCGGACGCGCCGCGAAAAAGCGGGGGTCAGATATACTGCTGCGTGTTGACGTCGATGACGCCGCGCGTGGTGATACGCAGGGTGGGGATAACCGGAAGCGCCATGAAGCTGAGCGTCATGAACGGGTCGATGCCGTGGTTGACGCCAAGTGCATGAGCCGCTTCCTTGGCGGTCTCCAGATCGTGGTTGACCTTGGCAAGGGGGGCGTTGCTCATGATGCCGGCGATCTCAAGAATGACCTCGGTTTTGACCTGCTCGTCGCAGGCGACGACGATGCCGCCGTGGTTGTCGACCACGCGGTTGGCCGCAAAGGCCATGTCGCGGGAATTGGTACCGACGACAATGATATTGTGCGAGTCATGCGAGATGCTGGTGGCAACTGCGCCGGATTTGAGGCCGTAGCCCTGGATGTAGCCAAGGCCGATGTGGCGGGTGTTTTTATGGCGCTCGATCACGGCGATCTTCAGAATATCCTGTTCGGTGTCAACGTGGTCGGCATAGCCGTTGTCGGTGGTGACGATCTCGCCGGCGACCATTCCGATGACGCCGCGCGGACGCATATCCTGGAAATCGGTGTATTCCAGATGTGCAACGTGGAAGGTGTCGTGTGCGCGCTGGTCAAGATACGGCTCGATCTCGGGTGTGGGGAAGTCGCGCAGCGCGCCGTGGTCGTAGTAGAGCTCGCCCTTCTTAAAGACCATTTCGACGTTGAAGTTCTGGAAATTGTCGATGATGCACAGGTCGGCCAGATAGCCCGGGGCGATGGCACCGCGGTTATTGAGCAGGAAGTAGCGGGAGGCATGGTGCGCGGCAGCCTTGACGGCGATGATGGGGTCAACGCCGTATTTGTTGATGGCCTCGCGGCAGATGTAGTCGATGTGACCCTTTTCCAGAAGGTCGCTGGGGTGCTTATCATCGGTGCAGAACATGCAGCGCTCAGCATACTGGGTGGTGAGCAACGGAACAAGCGCCTCGAGATTGCGCGCGGCGGTGCCCTCACGGATCATGATGAACTGGCCGCGGCGGAGCTTTTCGATGGCGTCATCCAGCGTGGAGCACTCATGATCGGAGTAGACGCCGGCGGCAACGTAGGTGTCAAGATCCTTGCCGATAAGGCCGGGGGCGTGGCCGTCGATTTTCTTGTGGTGCGCCTGAGAGGCGACAATTTTGGAAACGACCTCGGCGTCGTTGTGGATGACGCCGTAGGCGTTCATCATTTCGGCCAGACCCTGAACACGGGGATAGTCGTAGAACGAGTCGATGGCGCGGTAGTCCAGGCTGGCGCCGGATTCGTCCATGGGCGTGGCGGGGACACAGGACGGGAGCATGAAGCGCACGTCGATGGGAAGTCCCTCTGTGGCCTGGAACATGTAGTCAATGCCGTCGGTGCCCATGACGTTGGTGATCTCATGCGGGTCGGTGATGACCGTGGTGGTACCGTGCGGGAGGACGGCGCGCGCAAACTCACGCGGGGAGACCAGACTGGATTCCAGATGGATATGCGCATCCACAAAGCCGGGGCAGACGATTTTGCCGGAGACGTCGATCTCACGCTCACCCTCATACGAGCCGAGGCCCACGATCAGGCCGTTTGCAACGGCGATGTCACAGGTGAGAAGTTCATTGGAAAACACATTGACGTAGGTTGCGTTTTTCAGCACCAGATCGGCCTTTTGCCGACCGGACGCCGCCTCGATCACACGCTGCTTTTTGAGCAGCTTGCGCTGAATCTTTCCTGCATAGCTTTCTTTGATTGCTGCCATATCCGTCATCCTTTCTGTTGTTATAAGCGTGTCGGAGCCTTAAGCTGGGCTTTTGGCTTATATTAGTGGAGATTATAGCACAGAGAAAAGGGAATGTCCACCCTTAATTTTGGATGGGATGCACAAATTTACGGAGATGAAAGGCCGGACATCCTGTGAGATGTCCGGCCCTTGTCTGGAAAGAAGCATGTCTTGAAAGGTTGGGATGGGTCACTGCTTGAGCAGGTCACTGAGGTAGGTGCGCACCTGGGCGGGCGGCATACCAAGGACAAAGCCAAATTCGCCGTAGAGCATTTCCTCGGCGGCCTTCCAGCTGCGCAGGTCGGTGGAATTGATGCTGCGGCGGAGCTGGGAAAGAGCGGCCTGCTTCTGATAGAGCGCCTTGCATAGCTGGAGCAGGCGCAGGCACGAATGCTCGGCCAGAACAGAGCGGTAGTAGGCGGCGGCAAGCTTGCCGTTGGCGGGGATGTCGTCAAGCGGGGCAAGCGTGGGGAGAGTGGGAAGCAGCGCCTCAAGCGCATCGCGCGTAATGACGGGACGCATCAGAACGCGGCCGCCGACGGGGGCATAGATCGTCCCGCCGCGGTAGTAGGGTGTGAGACGATAGTACTCCTGATTTTTATCCAGACCGGAGAGGGCGGGATGGCCGATCTCTTCTATACGGCAGACGCCCTCGGAGCCGTAGATGACGTATTGACCTACCTGATACATGGCGAAACCTCCATTCCAGCCGGACGGATGTGGATAGGCGGCGGCTGCGGGCGCGCGGAACGCAGGCGCAAACGCCGTGGCTGTCTATGTCCATTATAACAGAAAATTCGCGTAAATGTAAGAAAAACTTTTCAAAAAAATAAAAACATCGGGGAATTGTAGATGGGAAAATACAGGAAGATGAAAAAATGGACGCGGATAGAGCGCAAAAGAAAAAATATTTTTCGCGGCGTTGCCGAAAAGCAGACAACAGACGGGTGATTTGAGAGCAGGGGTGAGAGCGCGTCAGACGGACGCAGCGGCGAAAGGGGGCGGGAAGATGCAGGAGGTCATGATGGCGCTGTTGGGCGGGAGTGCAGGCGCGGCGCTGGT
>CAZPYW010000120.1:0-4919 GCA_964590095.1 uncultured Oscillospiraceae bacterium
TGCGCCCTTTGGGCGCAAAAAGTGCCGCGCGTTTGCGCGGCACTTTCGTATATCCGTAAATCCGTATATCTTAGTTGGTATCGGCACACAGCGGGCCAGCCAGCTCCTGCATGTAGAACAGCTTGCCGGGCATGGTGGGGATGTTGCTGGACGTGACGTACTGGCAGGGGCCATAACGCAGCGTCATCCAGAAGCTCATGCCCTGCCACTGCATACCGCGGGAGAGCACGCCGTCTGCGCCGCCGATGGCGTAGTCAGAGTTGAAGATGATCCACGGGCCAATGGTGTTGGCAAAGCACGGGATCAGCGGCCAGGAGGAACGGAACGAGGTGATGGCGTTCTGCTCGATGGTAAACGGATGCAGACGCGCGCCGATGCGGTACTCGGCGTTCTTCCAGTCCTCATACGAGGCATAGTCCTTTGCAAAGTGCGGCTCCCAGAAGGCGATGTGGCACATACGGCCAATGCCATAGACCAGAACCTGCTTTGCGCCCTCGGCCTTCAGCTTGCGGATCTTTTCGGGATAGGTGGGCAGATTTTCCTTCGTTGCAAAGTTTCTCTGCTCAACCGGAACGGTCAGCTCGCCAAGCGGGCCATAGAATGCGCCGGTCATGGCGTTCTGGAATGCAGCGGGGTCAGAGGCAGGCAGGGTGTTGCCCTCGCTGTCAGCCCACTCGTCCATGTTGAAGCCATAGACGTGCTTGCAGTCCACGTTCCACTCCTTCAGGAAATAGACCGCCCACTTGTACATGCCCATCGGGCCGACCGGCAGGATGAGGATGAGCTTGCGGCCCTCTTCCTTCGTCAGCTTGATCTGCATGGCGATCTCGTGGCCCATGTATGCGCCGAACTCTTCGAGATTGGTGCATTCGACCGGACGGAAGCCGTCGTTCCAGAAGCTCTGGCGTTCACCGACGGATGCGGGGTCGTTGGTCACACACTTGTGGATCTTTTCAATGTCCCAGCCCTCGGGCAGGACTTCGGAGAAATAGGAACCCTTCAGGGTATCGAGCATGTTCATATGAAAGCCTCCTTAAATTCCAGATGGATACGGACGCACCGGCGCACAGCAGTGCGCAGACAGCGCGGCGCAGATGTCTGTAGCTCCATCATACCACTTGAAAAATCGGGTGTCAATTCAGAGTGACGGGAATTATTAAATAGATTTTATAAATAAATTTTGTGGAATTTTCACAGTTTTCGCTCAATCGCCCAAAATCAGGCGGCCAAAACGCGCAGGATTATGGAACTGCACAACCTCCGGATCCATCGGATTCCACGCCAGATAGTGCGGCTTTTCGGTCAGATCGCCGCATTTATAGCAGTTTCCGTACATGGCCGTGCCGACCGACGGCGCAAAATCGGGGAAGAAGCGCCGGATGAAGGCAAACGGCACCCGATAGAAGATCTCCCAGCCGTCCGCGGTACGCTTTGCGCAGGGCTGGAAAATTTCCTGCTGATCCTGCACGATCAGGCGCGTCAGCTCGGGCATACACGTGCCATAGCCCAGATAGAGCGCGCAGTTGGGGTTAAATTCGATGTTGAAATAGCGCAGGTCGTCCCCGGGACGCAGGAAAAATTCCAGGCAGCTGTCCTCGCACACCGAATCCAGCAGACCGGTGTGCTCCGCGCGGATGTGCGCCTCCTGCGCAGACAGGTGGACATGGATGGCCTCGTCGTCCCAGCACAGCTGCGCCTGCGCGCTGACCGGCGCGGGCGGCTCGGTCCAGTGGAGGTTGTCGATGGGCATGACGTCGATGCTGCTCCAGTCGGGTGCGCCGCAGATTTTTTTCAGTACATAGCTTCTCATGTGACGGTTCCTCATTCTTTCAGTGATTTTTCATATTCTGACGGGCTCATGCCCGTGTGTTTCTTAAAAAGATTTGAAAAATAGTAGATGCTGTCGATGCCGACACGCTCGGCAATCTGCGTGAAGTTCAGATTTCCCTGTCGGATCAGGCGTTTTGCCTCGCTGATGCGCAAAGCGGTCAGATAGCTGATGACCGACTGGCCAACCTGCTCGCGGAAGACGCGCTTCATCTGTGACACGCTGACGCCCAGCGCAGCAGACAGCGTGCTCAGCGTGATGGCCTCAGCATAGTGCTCGGACAGGTAATCCTTTGCCTGCTGCACCAGCAGCAGATGCTGGTGAAACTGCATCGAGGTGACGGCGCGCTGGGAAAAGCGCACGTTGTCATCGCGGCGGCAGATGCAGATGAGAAACTGCTCCAGATACAGCTTCAGCAGCTGGTCGCAGCCCCACGGCGCGGTGTCCTTCTTGCGCATGTTGACGCGCGGCGGGTCGTTTTCAAAATACTGAAACGCCTGCTGCGCCTCCTCCAGAAGCAGCCGCAGACACTGCTTTTCCCGCTGATGCAGCAGCAGCACCTTCTTTTCCAGCCGGTGCATCGCCTCGCTGTCGCAGCAGAACGAGACAACCGCGATATCGCTTGCGCCAACCGAACGGAACGAGTGAAATTCGTCCGGACAGTGAAACGCCAGCTCCCCCGCGTTCAGAAAGTAGCGGTCGGTGTCGGCCGTGACGATAATGCTCCCGCGGTCAACATAGATAAATTCCCAGAAGGCATGCGACTCGCCGGAAAAGACATAGTCGCTTTCCAGCTTGTAATACGTGATATTCACAACGGCCTGTACATCAAAGACGATGTCAAGCGGAATGGGCGTGTAGGCTGTTTTCATCGATATACCCGATTTTATAAATTTTGCACCAGATTTTATATTGTCAGCTCAAAAAGTACGCTTATAATGGAATTATAGACGCAAAGACACCGAAAGTAAATACCCGTGTTGGTGAAGATGCCAGTTTTCTGCCGCGCGGGTGCAAATCGATCAATCGATCAAAGGAGTATGCAGATATGAAAAAATCCATCAGCTTCTGGTCCTTCTCCGGCAAAAACGTATTTGAGGCAATGAAGCTTGCCAAGCAGGCGGGCTTTGACGGCATCGAGCTGACGCTGGACGCAGCCGGTGACGTGACCATGGACACCACCGCCGAACAGCTGGCCGAAATTCGCCGCGCAGCCGACGAGATCGGCATTGCCCTGCCCAGTGTGGCAAGCAGCCTGTACTGGACCTACTCGTTCACCTCTGACGACCCCGCCGAGCGCGAGATGGCACATAACGTCGCCGTCAAGGAGATCGAGATCGCCGCGGCACTGGGCGCGGACACCGTTCTGATCGTCCCGGGCAGCGTGGCCGTTGAGTTTGTCCCCGAGCGTCCGGTCGTTCCCTATGACGTGTGCTGGGATCGTGCGCTGGCCGAAATGAAGCGCCTTGCGCCGGTGGCTGAGGCACACCGCGTGAACATCGGCGTGGAAAACGTCTGGAACCAGTTCCTGCTCTCCCCGCTTGAAATGCGCGCGTTCATCGACGCCATCGGAAGCGAATGGGTCGGCTCGTACTTCGACGTGGGCAATGTCCTCTTCGCAGGCTATCCCGAGCACTGGATCCACATCCTTGGCTCGCGCATCAAGAAGGTTCACTTCAAGGACTTCAAGCGCAATCCGGGCGGCCTGAACTCGTTTGTGGACATCCTGTCCGGCGATGTAAACTGGGCTGCCGTCATGCAGGCCTTTGCCGACATCGGCTATGACAACTGGGCAACCGGCGAGATGACCGTTCCCTACGCATTTGCACCGGATCAGATCATCTACAACACCTCGGCCTCGATGGGCCGCATTCTGGCAAAGAGCTTCTGATCACACGCATCCATACAGACAGATATACAGACATACTGAATACATACTGACATATTGACAAGCTAAGGAGGAACAGACAATGATTCGAGTTGGACTGATCGGCTGTGGGTTTATGGGCGGCATGCACGCCGCGTGCTACGCAGCGCTTGCAGACCTGGGCGTCAAGGTGACGGCCATCGCGGACAACCGTCCGGAGTTTTTGGAGAAAATGGCCGCGCAGACCGGCGCGCAGACCTTTGAGACCGGCATGGAGCTGATCGAAAAGGCTGACGTTGACGTGGTGGACGTCTGCCTGCCGACGTATCTGCACGCATCGCACGCCTGCGCCGCCATGGAGGCCGGCCGCGACGTATTCTGCGAAAAGCCCGTCTGCATGACCGAGGAGGAAATGCAGCAGCTTCTGGACACCAAGGCACGCACCGGCCGTAAGATGATGATCGGTCAGGTCATCCGTCTTTGGGACGAGTATGCGTGGCTGAAGAAGACCGTGGACGCCGGTACATATG
This sequence comes from uncultured Oscillospiraceae bacterium, assembly GCA_964590095.1. Classification (GTDB taxonomy): domain Bacteria; phylum Bacillota; class Clostridia; order Oscillospirales; family Oscillospiraceae; genus CAG-170. Next base: position 4,226 of record CAZPYW010000120.1, read on the forward strand.
GCCGCGTGCTTTCGGGCGTGTTCCAGCGCGTTTCCTCGCGTCCCACATGGGCAAGCCGCAACTGGCTGCACACCCCCGCACAGTCCGGCGGCGTTGCGCTGGATATGCACGTACATGATGTGGACTTTGTCCGCTATCTGCTGGGCGATCCCGACACCATTAAGGCCGGCGCTTATCGCGATGCAGACGGTCTGATCGAGCAGATCTTTGCCATCTATGGCTATGGCAAGGACGTTGCCGTTACCGTTGAGGCCGGCTGGGACTACCCCGCCACCTTCCCCTTCATGGCCACCTACCGCATCAAGCTGGAAAAGGCCAGCATCATGCATGGCGCAGATGGTCTGACGGTCTATCCCAACGACGGCGAGCCGTTCAAGCCCGAGCTTGCGCCGCAGTTTACCGGCGACAACAGCATCGGCGGCAACATCTCCTCGTTGGGCGGCTATTACAACGAGCTGAAGTACTTCGTTGAGGGTCTTCAGGGCAAGAACGACCTTTCCGTTGCACCGCTGGAGGAGGCCATCGCTTCCGTCCGTCTGGTCTGGAAAGAGGTCGAGGCCGCAGGCGGCCTGCTGGCATAACCAGCCGCACAAACACAAATCGCCCCGCGCAGCAACGCTGCGCGGGGCTTTTGCCGCCGAAAGGCGGCATGTTTGCGCCCGAAGGGCGCAGGGGTTTTGCGCGCAAAGCGCGC
>CAZPYW010000121.1:0-4918 GCA_964590095.1 uncultured Oscillospiraceae bacterium
GGCGAAATCTCTGCCACGAGGAGCAAGTCCGTCCCCGACGTACAAAAACTGCCGCTCGCGAGAGCGACAGCAGAAGATGCGAGCCGGAACGAACCCTGTGAAGAAGGAAAAGCGCTTGACAGGCGGCCGGTTTTGGCTATAATAGAGATAGGGAATCACAGCGAACGGTTGTGACCCCGGAAAGATTAGAGATTTAAGTAGTGTAATTAACTACGAAAACCGTCACTTTGCCGAGTGGCGGTTTTCCCTTTTCACACGGATTGTAAAAACAAGTCCAAAAATATGGAATGTCAGTGTGATAGGCATGGTATCCCCCCTCTCATCGAGGAGTGAGCCACAACCGCCGCCGTTTATGTGATTCCCTACCGGAGCTTTGCCCCACAGTCAGTATAACAAATAGAAACTATTTTGTCAATTTTTGTCCAATGCAAACGCTGCGCTGGTTCGCATTTTGGGTTTTATTTTATCAATTTTTGTTGTAAAGCGCCGCACCAAGGACACGCAACCTCCAAAGCCTCCACCGTTTACGGGGGAGGTGGCACGCCGTAGGCGTGACGGAAGGGGCTTTGCGTTGGTACCCCCTCAGTCGCCGCTGCGCGGCGCCAGCTCCCCCATAAATGGGGGCGCCTTTGGTGCGGTGCATTTTGGATTTTATTTTGTCAATTATCGCACGATGAAAACGCCCAGAGATGGCTCTCTGGGCGCTTCGTTATGCTGTTTTCTCGCCGCGCAGCGTGCGCATTGAGTTGAGAATTGCCAGCATGGCGACGCCGACGTCTGCAAACACGGCGACCCACATATTGGCCCGTCCCAGTGCGCCCAGAAGCAGCACAACGGCCTTGACCGCAAGGGCAAAGACGATATTCTGCCGCACGATGGACAGCGTGCGCCGCGCAATGCGGACGGTGGTCGGGATTTTTGCAATGCTGTCGTCCATCAGGACGATATCGGCGGCCTCAATGGCGGCGTCTGCGCCCATCGAGCCCATGGCAATGCCCACATCGGCGCGGGAGAGAACGGGCGCGTCGTTGATGCCGTCACCGACAAAGGCCAGCCGCCCGCCCTTTGGCTGCGCGGCAAGCAGGCGCTCAACACAGGCAACCTTATCATCCGGCAAAAGCTCCGCATGTACCTCGTCGATGCCCAGCCGTGCGGCGGCGGCCTCGGCGGCAGCGCGCCGGTCGCCGGTCAGCATGACGCATTTGCGCACGCCAAGCTGCCGCGCGGCGTCCAGCGCCTGTTTGACGCCGTCCTTTTCCGTATCGGAAATGGCGATCGAGCCGCGGAATTGGCCGTCCAGCGCCACATAGACAATCGTTGCGCCGCGTGCGTCGCTTTCGGTAAAGGCGACCTGCTCACGCTGCATCAGTGCCGCGTTGCCCAGCAGAAGCGTCCTTCCGTCCAGCTGCGCGCGGATGCCGCAGCCGGCGACCTCGCTGACCGCGCCAAGGCGGGCGCTGTCGGTGGGCTTTGCATATGCCTCGCGGATGGAAACGGCAATGGGATGGGTGGAGAGCTGCTCGCCCAGCGCGGCCAGCTCCAGAAGCTCTGCCTCAGTGCAGCCGGTGGGGTTGACGGCCGTAACGCGGAATTCTCCGCGCGTGAGCGTACCGGTTTTGTCAAAGACAAGCGTTGTGACCTCGGCCATCGCTTCAAGATAGTTGCTGCCCTTGATCAGAATGCCGTTTTTTGAGGCCGAACCGATGCCGCCAAAGAAGCCCATCGGCACCGAGATGACCAGCGCACAGGGGCATGAGATGACAAGGAAGCTGCACGCACGCTGAATCCAGTCGCTCCACACGCCGCCAAGGAACAGCGGCGGCACCAGTGCCAGCAGCGCGGCGGCAATCGTCACGGCGGGCGTGTAATAGCGCGCGAAGCGCGTGATGAAGCTTTCCGTTTTGGCCTTGCGGCTGCTGGCGTTTTCCACCAGGTCGAGAATGCGCGTGACGGTGGAATCCTCAAAGGCTTTGGTCGTGCGCACATGAAGTGCGCCCGCGCCGTTGAGACAGCCGCTGATAACGCTGTCGCCCACGCGCACGCGGCGCGGCACGGACTCACCGGTCAGCGCGGCGGTGTCCAGCATACTCTCACCGCCGGTCACAACGCCGTCCAGCGGGATGCGCTCGCCGGGGAGGATGCAGATCTCGCTTCCGACCGCGACCTCGTCGGGGTCAACGCGCACGAGCTGACCGTTCTGTTCCACGTTGGCGTACTCCGGACAGATCTCCATCAAAGAGGAGATGGACTGGCGCGATTTGCCCACGGCGTAGCTTTGAAACAGCTCGCCTGTCTGATACAGCACCATCACCGCCACGGCCTCACCGGCCTCGCCGGTTGCAAACGCGCCGACGGTTGCAAGGAGCATCAGAAAGTTTTCGTCAAATACCTGTCCGCGGCTGATGTTTCGCGCCGCGCGCCACAAAACGTCATATCCCGCCAGCAGATACGGCACCAGAAACAGCGCCAGCTGCACAGGCTGCGCCAGCGGCGCAAGCACGCCGGTGTGCTCCAGCACCAGAAGCGGCAGATAGAGCGCCGCCGAGATCACAATGCGCAGCAGGTCGCGCCGTTGCTTTTTGCTCATGGCAGTGCTGCTCCCGCCTTAAAGCAGAATGGTGCAGTCGGGCTCGACCCGCGCGCAGACGCGCACGACCTCGGCCAGAACGGCATCAAACCGGTCGTCCGGCGCCTCCAGCGTCAGCTTCTGCATCATAAAGTTGACGCTTGCGTCCTGTACGTCGGGGATGGCACGGATGGCCGCTTCCATTTTTGCCGCGCAGTTGGCGCAGTCCAGATCCTTCAGCTTGAATTTCTTTTTCATTGTACTTCCTCCTGTGTTCATCTGCGCAGCATGTACAGCATGCAGCGCAGTCTGCATTATTCCGAAATGTGCTCCAGTCCCTGCGCGATGATCCGGCGCACGTGGTCATCAGCCAGAGCATAATAGACGGTCTTTCCCTCGCGCCGGTTTGCAACCAGCTTGGCCTGCTTCAAAATGCGCAGCTGGTGGGAAACGGCGGGCTGGTTCATGCCCAGCGCCTCGGCCAGATCGCACACGCAGACCTCGCTTCGAAACAGGACAAACAGGATGCGAATCCGCGTGGAGTCGCCAAAGACCTTGAACAGCTCGGCCAGATCGTACAGCTCATCCTCATTGGGCATCGAGCGCGAAAGCGCCTGAATTTTATCGGGGTGGATGCAAAACTCGTCACAGTGTTCTACGTCACACAGCGCCATGGCAGCACTTCCTTTCAACATATGTTTATATAAGCATATGTTCATTATACACGCGATACGCCGTTTGTCAAGCGCTTTGTGAAAAAACGGCCAAACAGATCAAATCGGGCGAGCGGGCGCACGCGGAACGCGCCGGACGGGAAGCGGCGCACAGGCGCAGCGCGCCGGTATGGGAAAAACGATTTACAAGCCCGCGCGGATGGATTATAATAGCCGTAATGACAGGTGTCGGCGCAGAATCGCCGGCAGAAGCGGCAAAGCGATTGCCGCGCGGGAGGAAACGGGATGAAAAAAGCGGGTATCAATCTGATCGAGGTCAAAGAGCGCAACCGTGCGCTGCTGCTGCAATCCATCTGTACGGCGGGCAGCATCACGCGCAGCGCACTGTCCGAGTGTCTGCATCTTTCGCCAATGACCGTGACCAATATCACCAGCGAGCTGCTGCAAAAGCACATCATCGAGGAGATCGCGCCGCAGGATCCCATCAAAACGCCGGGGCGCACGCCGATGCTCCTGCGCATCAGCGCCAGCTCGCCGGTTGTGGCCGGTATCTATATTTCGCGTGCGGGGCTGCACGGTGTGGTGTGTGACCTGTCGCTGAAGCTCCTTTCCCATGCGCGCCGCCCGCTGGGCGCGGCAGAAACAGAGGAGAGCATCCTGCAAAAGCTGCGCGAGCTGGTCACGCAGCTGACTGCGCGGCTTGACCGGCCGGTGCTGGCGCTGGGACTGTCCACCATCGGCGTTATCAACGCCGACAGCAGCGGCATTGCCTACGTCACCGACTTCTTCGGCATCCGCGCGCTCAATCTGCGCGACGCGCTGGCGCCGCATATGCCGTTCCCGATTTTCGTCTGCAACGACATGCAGGCCTCCGGCCTGTGTGAGCTGTATTTCGGCATGGGGCGCGAGGCCGAGAGCTTCCTTTACGTCGGTATCACCGACGGCCTTGGCGCGGCAGTCGTGTCGCACCATGAGCTGCTGGACGCGTGCGGCGAGCTTGGCCACACCTGCATCGATTATGGCGGGCCGGTCTGCGCCTGCGGCAGCCGCGGCTGTCTGGAGCTGTACGCCAGCACGCCCACGATTTTGCAGATGATCCATGAGGAATGCGGCGTGCGGCTGGAAAATATGGAGCAGGCGGTGGCCTTTGCCATGACCAACAAGACGGCCTATACCATCTTTTATAACGCGCTGTGCCGGCTGACCTACGGTCTGAACAGCTATCTGAACCTGATCAACGTGCCGCTGATCATTCTGGGACACGACGCGGCGTTTTTGCCCGAGGAATTTGTCCGGTATCTTGAGGACTGGCTGGCGCGCATCAACATTTCTGTCCACCAGCAGCGGCTTCGTCCGCGCTTTGTCAAGTCGCGTTTTGGCGAAAATGCGCCAATCTATGGCGCGGTCTGCGCCGCGCTGCGGCCGCTGTTCCAGGGAACGGATCTGTTTGACCGGCTGTTTGCCTGCGCCGAGGCGCGATAACGCGCGGGTTTTGCGCCCAGGGGCGCATCCGTAGGGGTCGATGCCCACATCGACCCGTCCGCACGCGCAGCGTGCGGGGACGATTCAACCCCTTTTTCTTTCCTGCGTGGGAGAGAACGCTTTTGCAAATTTGCACGGCAGCAAAGGCGCCCCCATTTATGGGGGAGCTGTCACCGCGAATGCGGTGACTGAGGGG
>CAZPYW010000122.1:0-4847 GCA_964590095.1 uncultured Oscillospiraceae bacterium
CCCTTTTGGTCGCTTTAAGGGGATTGCAAAGGGGGAAATCGAAATCCCCCTTTGCCGTCCTTTCTTTCGACCGGCCGCGGCGCTTTCTTTCCCACGTGGGAAAGAAAGCGGGGCGGAACGTTCCCCGCGCGCTTTGCGCGCGGTTTTGCGCCCTTTGGGCGCAATGGGTCGATTCGGGCATCGACCACAGGGCGCGGTGTACACTGAAAAGCGGCGGGACACATGGGTCCCGCCCTACATGCGCGCAGCGTGAAACGTTGAAAATATGCCCCCGCACGAGCGGCGTGCGAAAAAATCCCGCGCCCATGGGCGCGGGAAATAAAAACTACAGCGGTGACTTCTTGATTTTTGCAAACGCGCGCGGGTATTGCGGCGGGGTGGGGCGCACCTTATCGATGATGACCGCGCGATGGACGGCGTCTGCAACCGGATACTCCCAGACGCGCGCAACGCGGCCGCCAAGGCGCTCAATGCCGCGTTTGGCCTCATCCAGCTCCTCCTGTGCAAGCAGACCCTTCATGGCGATAAACTGCCCGCCTACGCGCACATAGGGCAGACACAGCTCACTCAGCACGTTCAGCCGCGCCACGGCGCGCGAGGTGGCGATGTCATACTGCTCGCGGCAGGTGCAGACGTGTTCCTCCGCGCGGGCGGTCACGATCTCGGCTTCCACGGAAAGTGTGGGCAGCAGCTCACTGAGCCAGTTCATGCGCTTTGCCAGCGAGTCCAGAAGCGTCAGTTGGATGCTGGGTTCGGCGATTTTCAGCGGCACACCCGGGAAGCCCGCACCGCAGCCGACGTCAATGACGCGCTTATTCTGAAAATCGGCCGCATGCAGCAGAGAAATACAGTCGAGGAAGTGCAGCTGTGCCACGGCCTGCGGTTCGGTGATGGCGGTCAGATTCATGACTTTGTTTTTTTCGATCAGCGCCTGGCCAAAGCGGCAAAGCGTATCGATCTGTGCCTCTGAAAGCGCAATTTGACAGGCGGCAAGACCGGACAGCAGCGTATCTCTCATAATATCCTCCAAAACGAAGCTAAGCGGGAGACCGGATGGCCTCCCGCTTATTATATCGGATTTACTTCTTCATCGCAATGGCTTTCTTGGCCTTTTCTGCGATGACCTCGGCGGTGATGCCGTAAGCCTCAAGAACAGCGGGCGCTTTGCCGCTGCGGCCGAACTCGTCGTTTACGCCGTGGCGCACGACGGGAACGGGATACTCCTCAGCCAGATACTCGGCAACTGCCGCGCCAAGGCCGCCCAGAACGTTGGCTTCCTCGGTGGTGACGATCGCGCCGGTTTCCTTTGCAGCCTTGAGGACAAGCTCCTTGTCCAGCGGCTTGATGGTGTGCATGTCGATCACGCGGGCGGAAATGCCCTCGGCCTTGAGCAGCTCGGCTGCCTTCATAGCCATCTGCACATTCATGCCGACGGCGATGATGGTGACGTCACTGCCGTCGCAGACGGTGACGCCCTTGCCCAGCTCAAAGTGATAGCCGGGGATGGTGTCGGTCACGGTCTCAACTGCCAGACGGCCAAGACGCATGTAGGCAGGGCCGTCATAGTTGAGCAGCGCCTCGGTGGCAAGACGCATTTCGTTGCCGTCACAGGGGCACAGAACCATCATGCCCGGGATGGCGCGCATAATTGCGAAATCCTCGATGCACTGGTGCGTTGCGCCGTCTTCACCGACGGACAGACCGCCGTGGCTGCCCACGACCTTGACGTTCAGATGGGGATAGCAGACGGTGTTGCGCACCTGCTCCCATGCACGGCCAGCGGCGAACATGGCAAAGGTATCGACGAAGGGCTTATAGCCGCAAAGGCTCATGCCGGCGGCCACGCCGACCATGTTGCACTCGGCAATGCCCATGTCAAAGAAGCGGTCGGGATGTGCGGCAGCGAAGAACTTGGTCATGGTCGCACCGGCGAGGTCGGCGTCAAACACAACAAGCTCGGGGTACTTTTCGGCCAGCTCTACCAGCTTTTTGCCGTAAGCTTCACGGGTTGCAATTTTTTCAGCCATTTTTTAACCCTCCAGTTCCTTGATAACAGCTTCCAGCTCGCTCTTTGCCTGGGCGAACTGCTCATCGTTGGGCGCCTTGCCGTGCCAGCCGGCGTTGTTTTCCATAAAGCTGATGCCCTTGCCCTTGACCGTCTTTGCAAGGATGACCGTGGGCTGACCCTTGGTCTCGGCGGCTTCTTTATAAGCGGCCTCGATCTGGGCAAAGTCATGGCCGTCGATCTTGATGACGTGGCAGCCGAAGGACTCGAACTTCTTGTCCAGCGGCTCGGTGGGCATAACGTCCTTGGTTGCGCCGTCGATCTGCAGACCGTTGACGTCAACGCAGGCACACAGGTTGTCCAGATGGTACTTGCTGGCGGCCATCATGGCCTCCCAGACCTGACCCTCGGCCAGCTCGCCGTCGCCAAGGATGGCGTAGACGCGATAGTCCTTCTTGGCCTGCTTGCCGGCCAGAGCCATGCCGACTGCGACCGAGATGCCCTGACCCAGAGAGCCAGTGGACATATCGACGCCGGGGTTGTGGTGCATCTCAACGTGGCCGGACATATGGCCGTCGATGCGGCGGAACATTTTCAGATCTTCAACGGGGAAGAAGCCGCGCAGCGCCAGCACCGGATAGACGGCGGGCGAGCAGTGACCCTTGGACATGACGAAGCGGTCACGGTCGGGATCCTGCGGATTTTTGGGGTCGACGCGCATCACGTCGAAGTAGAGCGCTGTCAGCACGTCCATGCAGCTCATCGAGCCGCCCGGGTGGCCGGAGGCAGCGTCATGAACCATTTCCACGCCCAGCAGGCGCGCCTTGGCAGCCGTCAGCTTCAGCTGCTGTTCTCTGGTTTTTTCCATACGATTTCCTTCCTTTAATCAGTGCGTATTCCACCCCGATTTGTGTGGGATTGGCCGCGAAATCGGGATGGGTCGTGTTGCTTTTTGTTGTCTTTACGTGCTATATCATACAGCATGTGTACGCGTTTTTCCAGAGGTATTTGAAAAAAACTGACCGAAAACAGAAAATTTTCGTCTGTACGGCGTAATTTGCGCGGGCTCAGTTCTTCAGACTCTGCATCGGCGCCGGAATCCGGCCGCCGCGCGCGATAAAGGCCTCTGCGCTTTCGGGATGCACCGGCATAATGGGCGCAGAGCCAAGCAGACCGCCAAACTCCACGCTTTCGCCAACGGTCTTGTTGGGTGCGGGGATCAGACGGACGGCGGTCGTTTTGCTGTTGACCATGCCGATGGCAGCCTCGTCTGCAATAATTGCCGAAATGGTCTCGGCGCTGGTGTCGCCCGGGACAGCGATCATGTCAAGACCGACCGAGCAGACGCATGTCATGGCCTCAAGCTTGTCCAGCGTCAGAACACCGGCCTGTGCGGAGGCGATCATGCCCTCATCCTCAGAGACGGGGATGAATGCGCCGGAAAGGCCGCCAACCGAGCCGGAGGCCATCAGGCCGCCCTTTTTGACTGCGTCATTCAGCATGGCGAGCGCAGCAGTGGTGCCGTGCTGGCCGCAGACGGCCAGACCCATCTCCTCAAGAATGCGCGCGACGCTGTCGCCGACGGCGGGCGTGGGCGCAAGGGAAAGATCGACCACGCCAAACTGGACATTCAGACGGCGTGCGGCCTCCTGCGCGACCAGCTGACCCATGCGCGTGATGCGGAATGCCGTTTTCTTGATCGTTTCGGCAACCTCGTCAAAGGGACGACCCTTGACCGACTGCAAAGCGTTGTATACAACACCGGGGCCGGAAACGCCGACGTTGATGACCGTCTCGGCCTCGCCCACGCCGTGGAATGCACCGGCCATAAAGGGGTTATCCTCAACGGCATTGCAGAAGATGACCAGCTTGGCGCAGCCAAGACCATCGTTTTCGGCGGTCAGCGCGGCAGTCTGCTTGACGACCTGTCCCATCAGGCGAACGGCGTCCATATTGATGCCGGCCTTGGTGCTGGCGACGTTGACGCTGGAGCAGACGATTTTGGTTTCGGCCAGCGCCTGCGGGATCGAGGCGATCAGCCGGCGGTCGCCGGAGGTGAAGCCCTTGTGTACCAGGGCAGAGAAGCCGCCGATAAAGTCAACACCACAGTTTGCGGCCGCGCGATCCATGGCAGCGGCAAAGGGGACGAAATCCTCAGTCTGGCACGCGCCCGCGACAAGCGCGATGGGCGTGACGGAGATACGCTTGTTGACGATGGGAATGCCCAGCTCACGCTCGATCTGGCAGCCGGTGGGAACCAGATTTTCCGCGCAGCGGCAGATCTTGTCATAGATCTTCTGTGCGCAGGCCTTGGGATCGGGATCGGCGCAGTCGAGCAGCGACACGCCCATGGTGATGGTGCGGATGTCCAGATGCTGGTGATCGATCATATCGATCGTGGACATGATATCAGAATGATTGAGCATGGCGGCACCTCTTAGATCGTGTGCATGGCGTTGAAGATGTCCTCGCGCTGGATGCGGATGGACAGTCCCATCGAATCGCCCTTGTCTGTCAGGCGTGCGCGCACCTCGTCCAGCTCGGGCGAGGAAACATCGGTGTGGACACGCATGATCATGGTGAACATGGTGCCCATAATGGTCTGGCTGATCTCATCAATGCTGATGGAAAGCTCGGCCAGGAGCGTGCAGACCTCGGCCATAATGCCGACCCGATCGGGACCGACGACCGTAATAATAGCGTTCATTTTCATAATAGAATCCTCCGTTGATTTCCGCGCGGCTGCGCGGGACTTTTACCGCCGAAAGGCGGCATTTTGCGCCCAAAGGGCGCGGGATTTTTTGCGCGCGAAGCGCGCAATATTCGCACGCGGCGCGTGCGA
>CAZPYW010000123.1:0-4826 GCA_964590095.1 uncultured Oscillospiraceae bacterium
TTGCCGTCGGCAATGTCATAGAAGCGGTTGATCAGATTGGTGATGGTCGTCTTGCCTGCGCCGGTTGCACCGACAAAGGCAAGCTGCTGCCCGGGCTTTGCATAAAGCGAGATGTTGTGCAGGACGGGCTTACCCTCGACGTATGCAAAGTCCACGTCAAAGAAGCGGACATCGCCCTGAAGCGGGACAAGCTCATCCGTGCCGTCGGGTGCGGTGCGCTTCCATGCCCAGCGGCCGGTGCGCTGTGCGCACTGACGCAGGACGCCGTTTTCCTCACAGCAGTTGACCAGCGTGACCGTTCCGTTGTCGGCCTCGGGCTCCTCGTCCAGCAGATCAAAGATACGACCCGCGCCGGCGACAGCCATGGCCACGGCGTTCATCTGCTGTGAGACCTGAGAGACGTTGGCGGTAAACTGCTTGCACATGCCAAGATACGACGCGACCACCGAGATCGACAGCGGCGCAAGCAGCGTTCCGGCTGTGACCAGATTCTGAATGGAAACGTTGGGGACGATCGCGCCAAGCGTGATGAGCAGACCGCCGGCAAACGCTGTCAGAACGTAGAGCAGATTACCGATGTTGTTCATGATCGGCATAAAGATGTTGGCAAAGCGGTTTGCCAGCTGCGCGTCAGAGAACAGCTGCTCGTTCAGCCGGTCAAATTCCTGCTTGCATTCCGGCTCATGGCAGAAGACCTTGACGACCTTCTGGCCGTTCATCATTTCCTCGATATAGCCCTCAACACTGCCGAGCGCGTGCTGCTGGCGCACAAAGTACTTTGCAGACTTGCCGCCGATGCTCTTTGTGGCGGCGGTCATGGCCAGAATGCCCAGCACAACGACCAGCATCAGGGGCATGCTGTAATAGATCATCATGCACACAACGCCGATGACGGTCAGTCCCGACTGGAGCAGATGCGGCAGACTCTGGGAAATGACCTGACGCAGCGTGTCGGTGTCGTTTGTAAAGCGGCTCATGATGTCGCCGCGGTTGTTGCGGTCAAAGTACGAGATCGGGAGCGTCTGCATCCGGCTGAACATCCGCACACGCGTGTTGTGCAAAAAGCCCTGTGTGATGTCGGCCATGGTGCGTGCCTGAACGGCGGTCAGCGTGATGCTGACTGCGTACAGCGCGATCATGATGATGAGCGTTCGGATCAGCTGCGGATAGATGCTGTCCCAGCCGGTGATAAGACCCTGCTCAATATAATTGGTGATGGTTTCAATATAGACCGCAGGTGCAACGCCGATGATGGCGCTGAGAACAATGCAGACCAGAACAATGCTCAGTCTGACGGGGTAGTCGTGGAAAACCATTTTGACCAGCCGTCCCAGTACCCTGAGATCCAGCTTGCCGCGGCCTGCGCCAATGGGCGCTCTTCCGCGCATCGGACGATCAGCCATTTTCAGCACCTCCCGCCTTGTTCTGCGAGGCATAGACCTCGCGGTAAATATCGCTGCTTTGCAGCAGCTCGTCATGCGTACCGGCCGCGCTGATGCTGCCGTTTTCCATGACCAGAATGAGATCGGCGTCCTGAATGGACGAGATACGCTGCGCGATGATGAATTTGGTTGTTTCGGGGATCTCGTCGCGCATGGCCTGACGGATCAGCGCATCCGTTTTGGTGTCAACGGCGCTGGTCGAGTCGTCCAGAATCAGGATCTTCGGCTTTTTCAGCAGCGCCCGCGCGATGCAAAGCCGCTGCTTCTGGCCGCCGGAGACATTGGTGCCGCCCTGCTCAATATAGGTGTCATACTTGTCCGGAAACGCCTGAATAAATTCATCTGCCTGCGCCAGCTTGCAGGCGCGGACAAGCTCTTCGTCACTGGCGTTTGCATCTCCCCAGCGGAGATTCTCCTTGATCGAGCCGGAGAAGAGCACATTCTTTTGCAGCACGACCGATACCTGATCGCGCAGCGCAGTCAGATCATACTGCCGCACATCGATGCCGCCCACGCGGACAGTGCCCTCGCTTGCGTCATACAGACGGGAAATCAGCTGAATCAGACTGGTCTTGGACGAGCCGGTGCCGCCGATGATGCCGACGGTCATGCCTGCGCGGATGTGCAGGTCGATGTCGGCCAGCGCCATGCGCTCGGCGCGGGCAGAGTATTTGAAGCTGACGTGGTCAAAGTCCACGCTGCCGTCCGGAACCTGATAGATGGGATTTTCGGGGTTGTGCAGGTCGCTTTCCTCGTCCAGAACCTCATTGATACGCTTGACCGAGGCAGAGGCCATGGTCAGCATGACAAAGATCATGGACAGCATATTCAGACTCATCAGAATCTGCATCGAATAGGTGATCATGCTGGTCAGCGAGCCGACGTTCAGATACGTGCCGCCGCTTGCGATGATCAGCTTTGCCGCAAAATAGCTGATCAGAACGCGGCAGAGCGAGATGCACAGGAGCATCAGCGGACTGTTGAGCGCCAGAATTTTCTCGGCGTGGACAAAGTCCCTGCGCACGTCGTCGGACGCAGCGGTGAATTTTTCGCTTTCATAGTCCTCGCGGACAAAGCTCTTGACCACGCGCATGGCCTGGATATTTTCCTGTACCGAGTTGTTCAGGCGGTCATACTTCTTAAAGACTGCGCGGAACAGGGGCATGGCCTTTCTGGCCATCAGACCCAGACCAAGTCCCAGAATGGGGATGATTCCGGCAAAGACAAAGGCCAGCTCCTTGCCCACACGGATGGACATGACCACGGCGAAGATCAGCATCATCGGTGCGCGCACGGCTGTCCGGATGAGCATCATGAACGCCTGCTGGACGTTGGAAACGTCGGTGGTCAGACGCGTGACCAGCGATGAGCTGGAAAAACGGTCGATGTTGGCAAAGGAATACTCCTGCACCTTGTAATACAGATCGTGGCGCAGATTCTTTGCAAAGCCGGCCGCAGCCGTGGCGCAGAACCAGCCGGACGCTGCGCCGCACAGCATTGCCAGCATTGCAACCGCAAACAGCCTGATGCCGTACTGTAAAATGACGTCCATGCCGCAGCCGGCCTGAATGTTGTTGATCAGACCTGCTGTCAGCACAGGAACGATACACTCGCACGAAACCTCACCGATCATGAAAAGCGGCGTCAGGATCGTGTCACGCCGGTATTCCCGCGCACAGCGGGAAAGACGTTTGATCATGGGTTTAACTCCTCCTTTTGATGTTCTGCCCGTTTGGCGTCGTCTGCCAGATTCTGCGCTGCAAGCTCAAGCAGGCGAATAAATGTGTCAATATCAGCCTCCGTCATGCCGGCGGTCATCACCTGTTCCATGAGGTTGATGTGCTTCCAGATATCAGACTGCACCTCGCGCGCGGCGGGCGTCATGCAGACGCGCTTACAGCGGCGGTCATTTGGCTCCGGCACGCAGACAATATAGCCCTTGTCCTCAAGCCGCTGCAACAGCCCCGAAACGGTGGGGTGCGTCAGATGAAACCGGCGCTCAATATCCTTTGGATAGACAACGCAGTCCGCACGATCGGAAAGATAGCGCAGAATGAAGGCCTGTTGTCCGGTCAAATCCATTGCCGCCAGATTGCGGTCGATTGCCAGACGAATGCTGTGACCAAGAAAACGGACGCGCGGCCCAAGCCGCCGTTCGTCCCACATAATCTCACCTCCAGGTCGGTCGCATACGACCAATATTATGTAGCGTGCTACATTTTAGCGGAATGCATGGGAAAAATCAAGCCCCAATTGCGCGAAATGCGCAATTGGAGCAGACGGAAATGCGGAAAAATCAGCAAAAAGCGGCGCGGAAAGTGACCGGAAACGCTGCGCGCAGATGCGAAAAACGTCGATTGCCATTGACGCGCCGACAGGATGTGATATAATGTATCCTGTCGAAGAATCAAGATGAAACAGTCTGTGAGGATACCAATGAGAACTATCAAACTGCAATACCGGCGCAGCGCGGTGATGCTGCTGTGCCTGCTGCTGACGTTTATGGTCGTGGGGTCGTTTCTGGACCTTTCGATCTCCAAGCTGCTCTACCCGGGACATGAAAACAGCGTGGGACAGTTTTTTGCCGCCTTTGGTGAGCTGCCTGCATTTACGGCGCTCAGCTGTGCGGGCTGTCTGTTGCTGGTCTTCCGCGCACGCATCAATGAGGCGTGGAGCGGCCTGATCGCCCTGATGGGCGGGGGACTGATCCTGATGGCGCTGGTGCTGAGCGTGCACGAGGCAACGGACAGTGTGCCTGCGATGCCGGTCTGGGTCGCCCTGCTGGTCAATGTATTCGTCATGGCCGCTTGCGGCGTGGGGATTGTTTACTATGCGCGCACCGCGCCGGTCAAAACAGTCGTGCGCTTTGTGCTGACGCTGATCGTGGTTGCAATCGGGACAATGGTGCTGATTCACATTGTCAAGGTGCCGTGGGGACGCGCACGGATGCGTCTGATCGTCCAGACCGGCAATGAAAGCTATTTTGCACCATGGTGGCAGGCGGGGACGGCGCTGAAAAAGCAGCTGGTGGCCGAGGGTGTTTCCAGCGATGAGTTCCGCTCGTTCCCCTCGGGACATACGGCCTGTGCGTCCTGTGCAATGCTGCTGGCGTTGCTGCCAACACTCAGCCGCGCAAGACGCAAGAAGACCGGCACGCTGTTCGCTGTCGGCTGTGCATGGACACTGGTCGTTGCCTTTACGCGTATCTGGATGGGCGCACACTTCTTGACGGATGTGACGATGGCGTGGCTGATCACGCTGGCCGTGAGCGCACTGAGTGTGTATCTGTTCTACTTTAACAAGCGCTTTTTTGACACGGTCTGGCAGTTCATTACCCAGCTGCCCAACCCCTTTACGCACCAGCGGCACGCGGATGCCCCGCAG
>CAZPYW010000124.1:0-1457 GCA_964590095.1 uncultured Oscillospiraceae bacterium
CCCCATTTATGGGGGAGCTGTCACCGCGCAAGCGGTGACTGAGGGGGTGCCTGCGCTAAGCCCCTTCCGGCATTTGCTTCGCAAATGCCACCTCGCCTCGGGCTAAGAGCCGCCGCTGCGCGTCGGTTGCCCTCGGCACACGCCTGCGGGCGTAGCCCACGTAAACGGTGGAGGCTTTGGTACTACGCAAAAATGAACATGCAGCCCCATGGGAAAGAAAGCGGGGCGGAACGTTCCCCGCACGCGCCGCGTGCGGTTTTTTGCGCCCTTTGGGCGCAAAAATGCCGCGCTTGCGCGCGGCAGGCGCGCCGCCCTGCGGGCGGCGCTTATGCTTCACCTGTTAAAATTGCCTCTGCCGAGAGCATCCCGTCCACAGCCGCCGACATGATGCCGCCGGCGTAGCCCGCGCCCTCGCCGCAGGGATACAGTCCCGCAAGCGAGGCCTGTCTGTCTGCGCCGCGCACAATGCGCACCGGAGATGAGCTTCTGGTCTCCGGCGCAGTCATGACTGCCTCCGGCGCAGCAAAGCCGTGCAGCCGTCTGTCCAGCTCCGGAAGCGCCTGCTCCAGCACGCCGGTGATCCGCGGCGGCAGAACATCGTGCAGATCGCACATCGTAACCGCGGGACGATACGTCGGCCTCACACTGCCAATGCCGCTTGACGGACGGTGTGCCAGAAAATCGCCAACCAGCTGCGCAGGCGCGCGGTAATTCCCGCCGCCGACGCGGAACGCCCGCTGCTCAAGCTCACGCTGCCAGTACATGCCGCCAAGCGTCGACTGATCGGGAAAATCCTCGGGATTCAGCGTCACCAGCAGCGCGGCGTTCGCATTTTCTCCGTCGCGCGCGTGCAGACTCATGCCGTTTGTGACAACGCCCCCTGCTTCCGAGGCCGATGCCACCACCTGTCCACCGGGACACATGCAGAATGTGTACGCTGACCCGCCGTCCGGCAGATGGACATTCAGCTTGTAATCTGCGGCAGGCAGATTCGGGTCGTCCGCAAATGCGCCGTACTGGCTCTCATTGACCATGCGCTGCGGATGCTCGATGCGAACGCCCATGGAAAACGGCTTTGGCTCCATCGTCACGCCGCTTTCCAGCAGCATTTCAAACGTATCGCGCGCGCTGTGTCCAATGGCCAGTATGACCTGCTCCGTTTCCAGCCGCAGCGGCTCGCCGCCGCGTTCGGCGCGCACAGCGCAGATCGCGCCGTTTTCCGTTTCCAGTGCCGTCAGCCGCGTGTCAAACAGCACCTCGCCGCCAAAGTGCAGGATCCGCTCGCGCAGATTCTGTACCACGGTGATCAGCACATCTGTCCCGATGTGCGGCTTTGCATCAAACAGGATCTCGCCGCCCGCTCCCGCGTCGGCAAAGCGCTCAAGCACCCAGCCGATGCGGATGTTTTTCGTGCCGGTGTTGAGCTTTCCGTCAGAAAACGTTCCTGCGCCGCCCTC
>CAZPYW010000124.1:1557-4779 GCA_964590095.1 uncultured Oscillospiraceae bacterium
GGGCCAAAGCCCACCACGACCGGCCGTTTTTGCAGCGGACGCACCGGCGCGGGCACATGGTAAACGGGGTCATCTGCAATCGATGCCTTCTGGCACCGCGCCGCCTTCAGGATTTTGTCCTCCCGCCCCTTTACCAGAACGTCCACGGTATAGATCACACGCACATCATTTTTCTTTCGCGCGTCGATCGAGCGGCGGCGGATATCCAGCTGTCTGATGTCGCCCGCGCGCAGATGCAGCAGCCTTGCCGCCGCCTGCACCAGCTGTGACGTGCCCTGATCGGGCGCAAGCGAAATATCACGTATCCGTATCATATCGTTTTCTCTCCTTCATCGCGCAATCCCAGCGCACCGGCCAGCCAGCCCGACGACCACGCCCATTGCAGATTGTACCCGCCGCAGTCGCCGTCGATGTCCAGCACCTCGCCGCAGGCAAACACGTTTGGCGCAATGCGGCTCTCCAATGTATCGGCACGGAACTGCGCGGTCAGAATGCCGCCCGCCGTGACCTGCGCGCTGTCCATTCCCATCACGCCGGTGATCTCCAGCGGATAGCACTTGCACAGCGCCGCCACCGCGCGAAGCGCGTCGTCCGTGAGCGCCTCCATCCGCACCTGTCCGTCGATTCCGGCGCGGCGGACGATGGTCTTTCCAAGGCGTGTTTGCAGCATACCGGTCAGGAGCTCCTCTGCCGGAAGCTGTGCAAACCGCGCGCGGCGCCGGCAAAGCAGCGTAAACACCGCATCCGCAGAATACGCTCTGCAAAAATCGATCAGGAGCGTCTGCGCGTTGCTGGCCGCAGAAACGGCGCGCGAAAGCTCAAATGCCACCGGCCCTGAAACGCCAAATTCGGTAAATTGCAGCTCGCCCTCGGCAAAGCCGGCTGTATGGCCGCCGGCCTTGAGGCTGAGTCTGCCGTCGGCACGCACGCCCTTGAGCGCCCGCACCCATGTCGGCTCGGTTTTGATCTGGCTCAGACTTGGCAGCAGCGGTGAACAGGTATGCCCCAGCTGCTCGAAAAGCCGATAGCCCAGCTCTGTCCCGCCCAGCTTTCTGCCTGCGCAGCCGCCCGCCGCCACGATCAGCCGGTCGGCAAACCAGCCGCGCCCGTCCACCGCCGTCAGCTGATAGCCGCGCGCCTTTTTCCGGACGCTTTCGATCTCACAGCCGCACACGACCTCCACGCCCGCGCTTTCCAGCGCAAAGCGCAGCACATCGACAACGCTCCCCGCCTGATCGCTGTACGGGTAGACGCGTCCCGACGGCTCGGTCACGGTGAGCAGTCCAAGCTGCTCAAACAGCGCCAGCGTATCGCTGACCGAAAGCGCGGCAAGCGCCGCATTTACAAATTCCGGCTGCGCGCCGTGGTAGTTTTCTGCGGACAGGCTGCGGTTTGTCAGATTGCAGCGGCCGTTGCCGGTCGCAAGCAGCTTGCGACCCACACGCGCCTGCCGCTCAAGCAGCGTGACCTGTGCGCCGGATCTCTGTGCGGCACGCAGCGCGGCCATCATGCCGCTGGCGCCGCCGCCGATGATAACGACTTTCATATCTTCATGCCTCAATTTCGTATTCTTCTCTCAGTATAAACGAAAATGCCGCGTTTCTCAAGCACACGTTTGCAGATTCGCGCCCTTTGTGCCTTTACCTTTCCGGCGCGCTGTGGTAAAATGGCTGAGAGAAAAAAACAAGACGATCTGGGGTGATCAAATGGACTGGAAGCAGGAGCTGGCGCATCTGGCGCAGGATAAGGACGAGGCCATGCTCCTCACGCGCGTGTGTGACCGGCTTTTTACCGCCATCCGGCGTGAGACGCCCGCTGCCAGCTGTTTTCTCTCCCCGCGTGAGCAGGCGCTGGCGCAGCAGCTGCTGCGCGGACAGCCGGTCGTCTTTTTTGGCGGGACGGCCGAGAGTGAGCGAAAGCTCTGCTGCTATCTGCCGGAGTATCTGGATGAAAGCTGGCTCAGGTCAGAGGACGGCCCCATTGCCGCCGTCCGTGCGCAATTCCATGCGTCCGAGCATCCCAGTCACCGCGATTTTCTGGGCGCGCTGATGGGCTGCGGCGTCAAGCGCGAGACCGTCGGGGATATTTATGTAGCTGAGGACAGCTGCGATTTTCTGCTGACGCGTGAGATCCTGCCCTATCTGCTGCAAAATCTGACCGCCGCAGGACGAACCCATCTGCGTCTGGCGCCGCTTGCGCTTTCGGATGTGCGCATACCGGAGGCAAAGACCAGAACCATCCGCGACACCGTTTCCTCCCTTCGGCTTGACAGCGTGGTTGCCTCGGGCTTTGGCCTGAGCCGCGCAAAGGCCGCCGCCGCGATTGAAAGCGGAAAGACAGAGCTCAATCATCTCCCCTGTCTTAAGCCGGACAGGCTGGTCTGCGCGGGCGACTGGATCAGCGTGCGCGGACTTGGCAAGCTGCGCCTTACCGACGTTTTGGGTACAACAAAGAAAGGAAGAACCGGCATCACAATCAGCCGGTTCGTGTGACAGCTATGAATCAGGAAAAGATCGACCGCATCAATGCCCTTGCCCGCAAGGCGAAGACCACGCCGCTGACGCCGGAGGAGCTGGCTGAGCGCGACGCGCTGCGTCAGGAATACATCCAGTCCGTGCGGCAGAATCTGCGCGCGCAGCTGGATAACACCTGGGTCGTTGACGAGCAGGGCAACCGCCGCAAGCTTGCGCCGACATCCCCCAACCCCGACCAGCCAAAGCACTGAGCGGCGGCGCATGTTCCGCATTTTATATTGAGACAGGGTCTCTCGCCCTGTGGACGCAAAAGGTGCCGCGCGATGCGCGGCACCTTTTGCGTTATACATTTATTCCTTCAGAATAAGCATAAGAATACAGTAGAAAATGGTGAATACGTTAAGGTGTCTGATGAAACAATCGCGAAAGTTGCTGAATCGTATCCCGATATGCGGAATGTCAGTAAAAAGGAACGCACTCCCGTGCTCAAACAGAAAATCAATGATTTGAAAATCGGGCTACGGAACTATCTGAATACGCTTAAAGGCACGACCTATGAATTCAACGTAAACGACAATACTTTAGAAGCTAAATTGTACGACACAGGAATTCGAGAGGTTATGGGTAAAGTCACGCAGGAAAAGGGCACGCTGCTGTATGACAGCGACCAGATCTTTAGGAATGCGCAGTATCTTTACAGTACGCCAGATTATGACGGAAACCCAGATGTATACAGATGGAATTACTT
>CAZPYW010000125.1:0-4752 GCA_964590095.1 uncultured Oscillospiraceae bacterium
GGCAAGATTCGCTACGCGGTGCGGAATTTCCCGCTGCGATAGGCCGTTTCCCGACAACAAAAAGCTGTATCCCACACGGGGTACAGCTTTTTTGCGCCCAAAGGGCGCGAGTTTTTTGCGCGAAGCGCAGAAAGCGCACGCGGAGCGTGCAGATTTTCCGCTGCTTTCTGGTTGCATTTTGCCCGACGATTCGGTACAATGAGGCCGGAGGCGAAACGTATGCTGGACACTTTATTTGAAAAATACGCGCGCATTGTCGTGCTGGATACCGAAACGACCGGAATCGATTGCCGCACGGATGAGATCATTGAGCTTGCCGCCGTGTCACTTACGCCCGACGGCGTGGAACGGGAAATGGACGATCTGATCCAGCTGAGCGCGGGGCGGCACCTGCCGCCGGTGATCGTCAATCTGACCGGTATCACCGAGGCTATGCTGGACGGGCACGGCGTGGAAAAGCGGGCGGCGGCTGAGCGCTTTGTCTCATTCCTGCAACAGGAAAAGACGCTGGTGGTGGCGTACAACGCGCAGTTTGACCTGTGTTTTTTGTATTATTTTCTGGCTGCGCATGGGCTGTCCGGCGCGCTGAAGGGCGTGGAAATGCTGGACGCGATGACCGTATATAAAGATCGCCGCCCCTATCCGCACAAGCTGAAAAACGCGATTGAGGCCTACGGCGTACTGACGCAGAACACGCACCGCGCCGTGGACGATGCCAAGGCGACGTATGAGCTGCTGCTGGAAATGGAAAAAGAGGAGAACGATCTGCACCGCTACATCAACCTCTTTGGCTACAACGCAAAGTACGGCATTTCAGGGCCGCGAATCTCGTCCATCCGCTATGCGCCGCAGGGCAGCCGCGGCGAGGGAAAGCTCTATGCACAGCCCTGCATGGTCTGATGCACCGTGCGCCTTTCCTGAGAAAAACTGCGCCGCGCGCTGATGAAAGTCTGCCCGCAATGCACCTGCCGCCCGCAATGGGCGGCATTTTTGCGTCCTGTGGGCGCAGAACGCGCTTCTCTGACGCCTGATTTTCAGGGCTTGGTAATTCGTCCGTGCAGACGGAAAATTTTTCCCGTGCTGTTCATAAATTGTTTACATATTGTCGCTAAAATGAGGTGGCTTTTCTGCAACCAACGGCGAAAAACGCCGTCTGTAGGAGAGGCGGCACTTGCCGCAAAGTACATTTTGGAGGAACTGTTATGAAAAAAATGATCGCTATCCTGCTGGCCGCTCTGTGCCTGCTCAGTCTGACGGCCTGCGCGGCCAAGGGCGAGCCCGCCGGAACCGACGAGAGCGCACAGCCGCAGATCGCAGACGCGCTGACGCTTCTGAAGACCGTATGGGACAGCTATGCCGATGATGAGAAATTCCCTGCAAGCGGCGGCGACTATAACGAGGAAAACATGACCACCGATGCCCCCGGCAAGGTCGGTCTGGAAGACGCGGAAAGCATCGAATACCTGCTGAGCGTACCGGCTGACGTGCTGGCGCAGTTTGACGACGCGGCCTCGCTCATCCACATGATGAACACCAACACCTTTACCTGCGGCGCATTCCGCATGACCGACGAGACACAGGCGGAAGCCATTGCGGCCAGCATGAAGGACTATCTGCTGAACAAGCAGTGGATGTGCGGCTTCCCCGAGCAGATGGTCATTGTCAGCGTGGGCGGCTATCTGGTCGAGTGCTTCGGCGCAGCCGACCTGGTCAGCACGTTCCAGGAAAAGCTCCTGGCCACGTACCCCACCGCAACCGTCCTGACAGACGAGGCGATCACGCTTTCCCGCGGCACCGGTCTGACCCACGGCTGGGCGCTCGCCATCTGAGCTTTTCCCAAAGCGCAGCCTTCCTCTAATCCCCTGACGGCTGCATGATCACGCTCGCAGACAGCATCTGACACGGCGGGCAGAAACGAAACGGAGAACGAAATGCTTTTTTCCAGTATTCCATTTTTATATTGCTTCCTGCCGTGTATGCTGGCGCTGTATTTCCTTGCGCCGAAGCGACTGAAAAACGGCGTACTGCTGCTGTTCAGTCTGCTTTTCTATGGCTGGGGCGAGCCGCGTTATCTGGCGCTGATGCTGGCAAGCATTACAGTGGGCTATGTGTTTGGTCTGCTGATTGGACGCAATCGCGGCGGCCGCGCGGCAAAGCTCTATCTTGGCGTGTCGGTCGGACTGAGTCTGCTGGCACTTGCCGTTTTCAAGTATGCCGACTTTTTCATCACCAGCTGGAATGCGGCGACGGGGCTTTCCCTGCCGCTGCTGCGGCTGGCGCTGCCGGTGGGCATCAGCTTCTACACGTTCCAGATCATCAGCTATCTGATCGACGTCTACCGCGGCGTTCCGGCGCAGCGGAGCTTTATCGATCTGGCCGCATACGTTGCCATGTTCCCGCAGCTGATTGCCGGCCCCATTGTCCGCTATACGGACGTTGCCGCGCAGCTGCGCAGCCGCACGGTCACGATGCAGAGCGCGGCCTATGGCGTGCGGCGCTTTGTGTTTGGCCTTGCAAAGAAGATCCTGCTTGCCAATCTGCTGGGCGCAATCGCCTCGGGCTACCGCGAAAGCAGCGAACAGACCGTCCTGTACGCGTGGCTCTACGCGGTGGCGTTCATGCTGCAGATCTACTATGATTTTTCCGGCTACAGCGATATGGCCATCGGACTTGGTGCGCTGCTTGGCTTCCATTTCCCTGAAAACTTTGACTATCCCTATATCGCCGCAAGCATTACCGAGTTCTGGCGGCGGTGGCATATTTCTCTTGGCAGCTGGTTCCGCGACTATCTGTATATCCCGCTGGGCGGCAACCGCTGCGGGCGGGCAAGACAGCTGGTAAACATCCTGCTTGTCTGGCTGGCAACCGGCCTGTGGCACGGCGCAGCATGGAATTTTGTGCTGTGGGGTCTGCTGTTTGCGGTACTGCTGACGGCAGAGAAGCTCTGGCTGCTGCCGCGGCTGAACAAGTGCCGTGCGCTGGGGCATGTCTACGTGCTGCTGTTCGTGCTGGTGGGCTTTGTGCTTTTCGATGCAGCAAGCATTGCGGACGCGGCACAGACGCTGCGTGCCATGCTTGGCATGGGACAGCTTGCCCTCAGCGGCGTGGAAACGTCCTATGTCCTGCGCAGCAATGCCGTTTTGCTGCTTGCGGCGGCTGTTGGCGCAACGCCGCTGGTCAAAAACGGTTGTGCAGCGCTGGCGCGGACACGCGCAGGAGCGGCTGTGCTGGCCGTGGCCGAGCCGCTTTGCATTGCGGCGCTGCTGGCCGTCTGCACGGCATTTCTGGTGGATGGGTCGTTTAATCCTTTCCTCTATTTCCGGTTTTAGGAGGTGCGCGCAATGATACAGCGATGGAAGGACCGCCTTGTGGTCGGTCTGGCGGCGGCACTTGTGCTGCTGCTTGCACTCTGGCGTGTTTGCCGCACACCGGATGCGCTTTCACTCAGTGAGCGCCGCCCTCTGGCGCAGCGGCCGGCGGTCACGGCAGCGGATATTCTGGACGGCAGCTTTATGTCGGATTATGAGAGCTATACGCTTGACCAGTTCCCACTGCGTGATGCGTTCCGCACGCTAAAGGCGCGGTTTCTGACCGGTGTTTTACAGCAAAAGGACAACAACGGCATTTACGTCGCGGACGGATACGCGGCAAAGCTGGATGCGGCGCTGAACGAGGCGTCGGTCGATCATGCTGCCGAGCGGTTTGGGTATATCTATACACAATACCTGGCGCAGAACGGCGGAAATGTCTATGCCGCCGTGATACCGGACAAGGGCTATTTCCTGGCCGAGGCAAACGGCTATCCCGCCATGGATTACGCGGCGCTGTCGGATAAGCTCTCTGATGCAATGCCGTACGCTGCGCTGATCGACCTTGCAGGCGTGCTCAGTCTCGAGGATTACTACCACACGGACATCCACTGGCGGCAGGAAGCTCTGTCGGAGGCGGCGCAGACCCTTGCCGCCGCAATGGGCGTCCAGCTCACGCAGGAATATGAGACGGTAACACTGGATACGCCGTTTTACGGCGTGTACTGCGGCCAGTCGGCACTGACGCTTGCGCCGGATGCGCTGCGCTATCTGACGAATGCGGCGCTTGCAGACTGCGTGGTCTATGACTATGAGACACAGGCCGAGATTCCCATGTATGATCTGGACGCGGCGGCCGGAAATGACCCCTATTCCATGTTTCTGGGCGGGTCAAAATCCCTGCTGACGATCACAAATCCAAACGCCGAGACGGCGCGCGAGCTGATCGTCTTCCGTGATTCGTTCGCAAGCAGCCTTGTGCCGCTCCTGGCCGAGGGCTATGCTCGTATCACACTGGTCGACATCCGCTATCTCGCGCCCGAACGGCTGGGCAGCTTTGTGGACTTTACAGGGCAGGATGTGCTGTTTCTCTACAGCGCGCCGGTTCTGAACAGCAATACCATTGCATAAATGCATAATTGAAAAGGCGCTGCCCTGCGGGCCGCGCCTTTTGCGCCCCAAGGGCGTGGGATTTTTCGCACGCGGCGCGTGCGAAGGCTCCCTTGTGTAAAGGGAGCTGTCAGCCGCAAGGCTGACTGAGGGATTGTTTGTAGGGCGGGACCCGCGTGTCCCGCCGCTTTTTCAGTGCGTGCAGCACCCTGTAGGGGTCATGCCCACATCGACCCGTTGCGCCCACAGGGCGCAGAGCTTTTGCGCGCGAAGCGCGCAGGGAACGTTCCGCCCCGCTTTCTTTCCCACGTGGGAAAGGCTCTGCATCAAGAAT
>CAZPYW010000126.1:0-4720 GCA_964590095.1 uncultured Oscillospiraceae bacterium
AATGGACGAGGCGGGCTCATTTTCCGGAATGCAGATCTCGCCAAGGCCGTCGCGCGGGCCGGAGGCCAGCCAGCGCACGTCGTTTGCAATCTTCATCATGTCGGCGGCCAGCGCCTTGAGTGCGCCGTGGGCAAAGACAAGCTCGTCCTTGCTGGTCAGCGCGTGGAATTTGTTTTCCGCCGTGACAAAGGCCTTGCCGGTCAGCGCCGAGATTTTTTCTGCGACCAGCCGGTCAAAGCCGGCGGGGGCATTCAGTCCCGTGCCGACGGCAGTGCCGCCCAGCGCCAGCTCATGCAGACACGGCAGCGCCAGCTGCAGCATCGCGCGGTCCTTTTCCAGCGAGCTTCTCCAGCCGGAAATCTCCTGCGAGAACGAGATGGGCGTTGCATCCTGCAAATGGGTACGGCCGGATTTTACGATCCCCTGATTTTCTTCCTCCAGGCGGCGCAGCGTGCCGCACAGCAGGTCGATGGCCGGAAGCACACGATCCTCAATTGCCTCGACCGCAGCAATGTGCATCGCCGTGGGGAAGGTATCGTTGGAGGACTGTGACATGTTGATGTCGTCGTTCGGGTGCAGCAGCTTCCCGCCCGCAAGCTCATTGCCGCGGTTGGCAATGACCTCATTGGCGTTCATGTTGGACTGTGTACCCGAGCCGGTCTGCCACACAACCAGCGGGAAATGGTCATTCAGTGCACCGGAGATGACCTCGTCGCACGCACGCTCGATGGCGGCAAGCTTTTCCGCGGTCATTTTTTCCGGCTTCAGCTCGTGGTTTGCCTGTGCGGCGGCCTTTTTCAGTACGCCGAAGGCGCGCGTGATCTCACGCGGCATGGTCTCAATGCCCACGCCAATGGGGAAATTCTCATGGCTTCGCTCGGTCTGTGCGGCCCAGTATTTATCGGCCGGCACCTTGACCTCGCCCATGGAGTCATGCTCAATACGGTATTCCATCGTGCTCCTCCAAATCAGATCTCGATCTGGTGAATGACTTCCTTCAGCTTGTTCGCGCTGTTGCGCAGCAGCGCGACCTCATGGTCAGTCAGATGATTCAGAATCTTGCCGCGCACACCGCTGCGGTCGACCAGTGCCAGCGTCGACAGGCAGACGTCCTCTACGCCGTACTCGCCGTGCATCATGGTGGAAACGGTCAGTGCCGTGCCCGCGCCGGAGAAGATGGCCTTGCAGATGTGGCAGACCGACATCGCAACGGCATAGAACGTTGCGCCCTTGGCCTTGATGACCTGACCGCCGGAGGTCTTGACGAACTCCTCGATGGCGGCGTATTCGCTTTCACCCTCCCACTTGATGCGGTCGCAGTCGGGCGAGCTTGCCTTATAGTCGTCCACATGGTTGTTGGCGATGTGAACCAGACTCCAGGGCACGAAGGACGAGTCGCCGTGCTCGCCATAGACGTGTGCGTGGACGTTCTTGGGGCTGATGCGGAAGCGCTTTGCCAGCGCGGATTGCAGACGGCTGGTGTCCAGAATGGTGCCGGAGCCGATGATCTGGTGCTCGGGCAGACCGGAGATCTTGTGGAAGACATACGTCAGCACGTCGACGGGGTTGGATACGATCAGATAAACGGCATCGGGCGCGCTCTTGACGATCTGCGGCGCGATATCCTTAATAATGTTGACGTTTGCCTGCGCAAGATCCAGACGGGACTGGCCGGGCTTTCTGGGAAGGCCGGAGGTGATGATCACGATGTCCGAGCCGGCTGCGTCCTCATAGTCGCCCGAGCGGACGATGGCAGGAGAGCAGAACGGTGCGCCCTGATAGATATCCAGCGCCTCGCCAAATGCCTTCTGCTTGTTGATGTCGACCAGAACGATCTCGGTTGCGATTCCCTGAATCATCAGGTCGTTTGCCACGGTTGCACCAACGCTGCCCGCGCCGATCACAGTGATTTTACTCATAACAGTTACCTTCCTTTTCCTGAAATTTCCCAATTATGTTTATACACAGGGAATGGGCGCATTGCGCCCATTCATGTTTCCGATAAAATTATATCGAATCGCCGCACAAAACTGAAATGCTTTTCCCATTGCCGTTATGTCATTTTTGATATGTGCATTTCGCAATTGTTAATACCACGCACCGCAAAAATGTTGCTGCATCGCCTATTTTTGCGTGTGTTCCAGCACATGCCGGATAAAACCGGCCTCAATATCCGTGACAACATACTGTGGATTGTAGATCAGCGCATCGTGATAGACGACCGGATTGTTTTCGCACGTCTTCTCTACCAGATGCCAGCGTTCGAGACAGCGCTTCGGCTGCTCCTGGCTCCACATATACGCGCCCCAGATCGTTTCAAGCAGGCTGAACTGTGCCAGCCGGTCGACCGCGTGGATCTTGCGGCGCTGCGCCTCCTCCTGCTTGCTGTGGATGCGGAAGTTGTCGCCATGAACGATCTCGGTGTAGCCCTCAAGGTCCTCCATCCGGATGGTCTTTTTCTGCGCCAGCGGATGGTCTGCCGGAAACAGCAGACGGTATTTATACTTGCCGATCAGCTGAAAGCTCAGCTCGCGCTGTGCCGTCTGCTCTTCAAAATAATCGCGGTATTCCGAGCGGAAGCGGATGATGCCGATCTCTGCCTCACCCGACGAGAGCATTTCCAGCGTTCTGCGCGCGTGACACTCCCGAATCTGTGCGTCCAGTCCGCCGCGCGCGTCCAGCTCAGCAATATATGCCGCCGTCATCGCCAGCGTTTTGGCCGAACGCGGGATGCAGACGCGCAGCCGGTTGGCAACCGCGTGGCGCGGCCCCAGCGCATCGATATATTCCATCTCCCGCAGGACATTGCGCGCGTGCTGTAAAAACTTCGCACCGCGTTCCGTCGGGCGAACGCCGCGGCTGGTGCGCTCAAACACGCGAAAGCCCAGCGAGTCCTCCAGATCGTGCAGAATGCGGCTGAGATTGGGCTGTCCCAGAAACAGATTCTCTGCCGCCTGTGAGATTGAGCGCGTGCGCTCGATCTCAATGATGTACTGCAAGTGCTGTGTGTTCATTCCATTCACCCCATGCCAATTTCCGTCTGTTATATCACGAATAGTATAGCACAACGTTTTTGATATCGCTACAGGAAATATTTGATCGCCGCGCAATTTTTCACCTTTCTTCGCGTGCATTCTTGCAATTGCGCGCAGATTCGGTATAATGGAAGCTGTCGGCGCGCCATTTGCGTCCGATACTGCAATATTTCAGGAGAATCCAACATGACCCGTACAAAAAAGTGGCTTTTTGCCGTACTTGCCATATTGCTTGTGGGCGCAGCGTGCGCCGGTGTGCTGCTCCATCGTTCCGCGCAGCGCATGGAACAGGCGCAGCAGGCGCATGCGCTTGTCTATGACCGCTATTGTCAGATGCGCGCGCTTGCCGATTCGCTCACGCTGACGATCACCGAGCCTGCGCACGCGGACACCGTCCTCACGCTGGATGAGCTTGGTCTGCGCGACTGGGCATACGCGCAGATCGATGCGCAGTTCACCCAGACCGACAGGCTCACGCCCGAACAGTTCGCGGCGCTTTCCTCCGCCGACCAGCTCGCGTGGCTTGACACGCCGCAGCCGCAGCAGCGCGTCGTTCTCTTTACCGATGCGCAGCCCGATTGGAGCATTGCCGACGCAGCGCTCGCGCTTTCTGCGCGCACGCAGCCGCAGGATGCCAGCTTCTCCTGTCAGGAGGGGCAGTTCCTTCTGACGCCCGAGGTCTATGGCGATGCGCTGGATGTGGATACCGTCCATGCGCTGCTTGCGCAGGCGCTTAGCGCCGGCACGATCAGCGAGGACAGCGCTTCAATCCCCGATGTTACGCTCAGTGACGCGTATTATCTAACGCCTGCCGTCACGCTGGAGGATCTGAATGTGGACTTCCAGACAGAGCTCACCGCGCGCCTTGACGCGATGACGCTGCGTGTGTCGCTGCGCGACGGCGTGACCACGCTCTCCTCCGGTACGCTGCACGCGCTTGTCCGCGTGGACGAAGGCGGCGTCATCAGCGTTGACCGTGAGCGCCTTGCATCACTGGCTGCGGCATGGGGCGAACAGTACAATACCTACCATACTGATTTTATTCTGGACTCTTACGTTGACGGCGTCATTCCCGTCTCGATGCTGCAATGCGACTATGTGCTGGACGAGCAGACGCTCTGCGACGAGCTGGCCGCGGCGCTGCTGCGGCTGGAAAGCGGCGAGGTCACAGCGAACTTCCGCTGTCTGACAGAGGGCACGGATGAGCTGTTTGCCATCCAGGACACCTACATTGAGGTCGATCTGACCAATCAGGTCATGACCTATTTCAAAAACGGCGAGCTGATCGTCACGACCGACATCGTTTCCGGCTGCAACGCCGTCAGCGCCACACCGCGCGGCCTGTACTTCACCAGTCAGATGCTGCGCAACACCACGCTGGTCGGCCCGACCTGGTCAGATTTTGTCGAGTACTGGATCTCGTTCACACCAAACAATATGCTGGGTCTGCATGATGCGTCGTGGCGGGACGAATTCGGCGGCGATATTTTCCTGGAAAACGGCTCGCACGGCTGCATCAACACACCGACCGAGGCGATGAAGACGATCTATGAGAACGTAGAGGAAAACACGCCCGTTCTGGTCTATCACCACGCCCGCCCGGGCAGCAACGAGCCCTCGCTGTAAACGGAATACCAAATCAAGCGGCGTTTTCGCAGAAAGCGCCGCTTGATTCTATTGCGCCC
>CAZPYW010000127.1:0-4711 GCA_964590095.1 uncultured Oscillospiraceae bacterium
TGGAATTCAACTACATGATCATGCAGTCCTACGACTTCTACTACCTGTTCCAGAATTATGGCTGCAACATGCAGTTTGGCGGCGACGACCAGTGGTCGAACATGCTGGGCGGCACTGAGCTGATTCGCCGCAAGCTGGGCAAGGATGCGCACGCGATGACCATCACGCTGCTGATGAACAGCGAGGGCAAGAAGATGGGCAAGACCGCCAAGGGCGCCGTCTGGCTTGACCCCAACAAGACCACACCCTTTGAATTCTATCAGTACTGGCGCAACGTCGGTGACAACGATGTTCTCAAGTGCATCCGGATGCTGACGTTCCTGCCGCTTGAGCAGATTGACGAGATGGACAAGTGGGAGGGCAGCCAGCTCAACCGCGCCAAGGAAATCCTGGCGTATGAGCTGACCAAGCTTGTCCACGGCGAGGAAGAGGCCAATAAGGCTGACACCGCGGCAAAGGCGCTTTTTGCCGGCGGCAGTGACGATTCGAACATGCCCACGACCGAGCTGAGCGAGGATGATCTGACCGACGGCTCGATCGCGGTGATCGATCTGCTGCTGAAATGCGGTCTGATCCCCTCAAGAGGTGAGGGACGCAGACTGGTGCAGCAGGGCGGCGTCGTCGTCAATGAGGAAAAGGTCGCGGGTATCGACGTTTCCTTTACGGCCGCACAGCTGAAGGACGGTCTGAAGATCCGCAAGGGCAAGAAGGTCTTCCACAAGGCAGTCTTGAAGTAAGCAACCCAAAACCTCCCGAAGCCATTCGGGAGGTTTTTGCGTATCTCGATCGGCTTGGGTGTTTTGAAAAAAGTTTACGGATTTGTGTAATCTTTTCAGAAGAAACTCGTCTTTACCAGTAAAGAGAAAAGGAGGCGCACAGATGGAGGATGCACAGATCGTCGAGCTGTACTGGCAGCGCGATGACACGGCAATTGAAAAAACAGATGAAAAATATGGCGCGTACTGCTACACCGTGGCAAACCGGATTTTAAATTCGCATGAGGACTCTGAGGAGTGTGTCAGCGACACCTGGCTGCGTGCCTGGAACGCCATGCCGCCGCAGCGGCCACAGCTGCTGAAAATGTTTCTGGCGGCGATCACGCGAAATCTCTCATTTGACCGCGTCAAGGCGGCGCAGTCACAAAAGCGCGGCGGCGGGGCGCTTGAGGTCGCGCTGGATGAGCTGGGCGAGTGCGTGGATGGTCGATGCAGCGTAGAGGCGGCAGTCGAGGGACAGGCGCTGGGCGCGTGCATCAACGCATTTCTCGGGACGCTGGCGGTGCGTGAACGCGTGATCTTTCTGCGGCGATATTTCTTCGTGGAGTCGTCTGATGAGATCGCACAGCGCTGCGGCATGCGCGCAGGAAGCGTAAATGTCTCGCTGCACCGCACGCGCGCAAAGCTGCGCGAATATCTGCAAAAGGAGGGCTATCTGGGATGATAAAGCAGGAGCTGTTTGAGGCAATCGGCCTGACAAAGCAGACGTTTTTAAGCGAGAGCGAGGACTATCATGCGGTAAAACACCACCGATGGGTCAAATGGGCGGCGCTGGCCGCATGCGCGGTGCTGGTGATCGGCATCGGCGGCTTTGCCGGTCTGTTCGGCGGGGCAAAATCCTCTGCGCCTGAGAGTGCAGCGGACATGAGTGAAGCTGTGGCGGGAGACAACGGAACAGGCAGCATCGCGGCAACGGATGCACCGCGTGAGGAGTACAAGAGCGAGGGAACTGACGCAGAAGCGCCCATGGCTGCGCCAAGGGAGGAAGCTGAGACAGAAGAGGCCATAGACACGCCATGCGAGAGTATGAACGAATTCACCTCTTACGCGGGGCCGATTCTGCCGCTGACGCTGGCAGAAGGGAGTGAAGCTGTCACGGCAACGCGTGAGCTGACGCTTAATTTTTCGCCGTTTGAGACGGATAAGCATCAGGCTTTGTTGACAGACCGATATGTCCTGACGAATACCTCAGACGAAGACGTAAAGCTCACGGCGCTTTGGCCGTTTGTAAGCGATTTGCGCGATGTTGGCAGCGCGGGCATTTCGCTCAGCGTAGACGGCAGGCAGACAGATACCACGCTTTTTGCGGGCGATTATGTCGGCGGTTTTTCGCCGGTGCAGTTTGATGAGGCGCATGAAAACGAGCGCTGGAATCTGAAATACCCACAGGAGTGGACGGAATTTGCTGCGCTGCTCAAGGACGGCAGCTATCAGGACGCGGCGCTGCGCGACACGGCGCCGCTGGAACAGGGGGTCACGGTCTACTGGTTCCGCGACACGACCGCGCCGGCTGATGCGCAGGCCGCGACCGTTGCGGCAACGTTTGCGCTGGATCAGATGCAGTCACAGATTTTCACCTATGGCATCAACGGATACGGCTATGACTCCAACAGCGGCGATGTGACCTACAGCTATTTTGCGCGGACGCATATTGAGTCGGAACGCGACGCGCTGCACGCGCTGATCGTGTTGGGTGATGACATCGGGGAAATCACGCTTGGCGGGTATGAAAACGGCGCATGTGAGGCAGGAGGCGAGCTGGATGGTGTCAGCGCGACGCTTGTGCGCGAGGAAATGCAGCTTGGCGAGCTGATTGAGCTGCTCTGTACGGACTATCTCAAAAAGCATGACAGTCTGATCTACGGCGAAAATGGAAGCGCCGATCCGCAGGCAATGGCGCTTTTGCCAGACTGCGCGGCCGAACTGCTGCGCACCTATGGCCCGCTGGCGGACGAACCCGCCGAACGGTATCGGGAGGGACGGCTGGACGATATCATCAGCGAGGCGTATTCGATGGAGCGTGTCTGCTACGCAGCGGTTGATCTGACCATCCCCGCCGGAGAAAGCGTCACGGTGGAGCTGCGGGCGAAGAAGGATGCAAGCTTCAACTTCTACATGGGCGACGATACTGACACCGATATACATGGCTTTGAGCTTTTGACCGATGCCGGCACGCAGCTTGCGCTGACGCAGCAGACTGTGAAGCTTTTGCTGGGCGATGCGGTTACGGTTTC
The DNA here is from genome assembly GCA_964590095.1 of uncultured Oscillospiraceae bacterium. Taxonomy (GTDB): domain Bacteria; phylum Bacillota; class Clostridia; order Oscillospirales; family Oscillospiraceae; genus CAG-170. The sequence continues at coordinate 3,011 of CAZPYW010000127.1, forward strand.
GGATACGAACTTTGATCTTATGACGGATGTCATGCCGCTTACGTCTGAACTTACAGCATCGTATGAGGAGTACTATATCGAGGTCAGGCAGACGGAAACAGAATAAAATCGAACAGCAGAAAAGTTGTGCGCGCTGCATCCGCAGCGCGCACAGATTTTTATGGAGCTTCCGGAAACGGGCTTATCCAAGGAGCTTTTGCAGCCTTGCGCGGTTTGCATCGGTCAGGCGCGTCAGCGGCAGGCGGGGGAGTCCCGCGTCCATCCCCAGCATCCGCATGGCTTCCTTGACGGGAATGGGATTGACCTCACAAAACAGCGCGTCGATCAGCTCCATCAGCTCGACCTGAAGCCGTCCGGCGCGCGCGAAGTCCCCGCGCAGGGCGCTTTTGACCAGATCGGCTGTCTGGGCGGGACGGACGTTTGCAAGCACCGAAATCAGACCGACTGCGCCGACGGAAAGCGCCGGAACGGCTTCATCGTCGTTGCCGGACCAGATGAAAAATTCGTCGCCGCAGGCGTGAATTGTCCGCGTGATTTTGGCAATGCCGCCGGCCGCCTCCTTTACGCCGTTGATGTTGGGGTGCTTTGCCAGCTCACAGTAGGTTTCGACCGAAATGTTGACGCCAGTCCGCGACGGCACGTTGTAGGCGATGACCGGAACGGGAATCGCGTCAGCGATGGCGGTGTAGTGCGCGATCAGGCCGGATTGGGTGCACTTATTGTAATACGGCGTGACGACCAGAACGGCGTCCACGCCGATTGCAGCGGCAAGACGGCTCATTTCCAGCGCGTGCGCGGTGGAATTGCTGCCTGTGCCGGCAATGATCTTACAGCGACCCTCAGCGTGCTTGACGGCGCAGGAGATGGCGCTGAGCTGCTCGGCCTGTGTCATGGTTGCGGCCTCACCGGTCGTGCCGCAGATGACCAGCGCGTCTGCGCCGTTTGCAATCTGATGATCGATCAGCCTTTCCAGTGTCTGCGTATCCAGCGCGCCGTCTGCTGTAAACGGTGTGACAAGTGCGGTGGCAAGTCCCTTAAATACAGGTTGTTTCATTTGACCTCTCCTTTAGATTGAAAGTACCGCCCAATGCACGCGGCATCGGGCGGTACAAGATATATGAGGAGAGACGCAGATTTATGCGCGCGGGGTGATATAGCCCTCGGCGCACAGAAGCTCGGCAAGCAGTACCGCGCCGCCTGCCGCGCCGCGCAGCGTGTTGTGCGACAGGCAGACAAATTTATAGTCATACTGCGTATCTGCGCGCAGACGGCCGATGGAAACGGCCATGCCGCCCTCAAGCATCCGGTCAAGTCTGGTCTGCGGGCGGGCGTCGTCCTCAAAATAGTGGAGGAACTGCTTGGGCGCGGAGGGGAGTGCAAGCTCCTGTGCGCGGCCGCGGAAGCTTGCCCAGTCGGCCTTGATCTGCTCGATCGAGGGCTTTTCGCCCTTGAACTTCATAAAGCATGCTGCCATGTGTCCGTCGGAGCAGGGGACACGCAGACACTGCGCCGTGATTGACGGCTCGACTGCGTTGACGATTTTGTCGCCCTCGATGTGACCCCAGAGCTTCATCGGCTCCTGCTCGGATTTTTCCTCCTCGCCGCCGATATAGGGGATGACGTTGTCGATCATCTCGGGCCACGTTTCAAAGGTCTTGCCCGCGCCGGAGATGGCCTGATACGTGCAGACAAGCGCGCGGT
>CAZPYW010000128.1:0-4704 GCA_964590095.1 uncultured Oscillospiraceae bacterium
GCCATGAATTTGGAAAGGAGCAACGCAATGCTTCTAAACAGCAACGAACCGAATAAAAAGAAAAAACCGCTCGGCATCTACGTCCATGTGCCGTTTTGCCGCAGCAAGTGCGAGTACTGTGACTTCTACTCGCTGGGCGGCGCGCGCAACCGCGAGCTGATGGATCGATATCTCGCCGCCGTGCTGGCGCACATCCGCGAGGCGGGGCCAAGCGCCGTGGGGTATGAGGTCGATACCGTCTATTTTGGCGGCGGTACGCCGTCGTTCTTTGGGGCAAGCGGCCTGAGCCGTATTTTTGCCGAGATCGATCGCCGCTTTGACGTCAGCCGTGAGGCTGAGGTCACGCTTGAGGCCAACCCCGACTCGGTCACGCTGCCGATGCTGATGCGGCTGCGCCGTTCGGGCTTTAACCGCATTTCGATCGGTGTGCAGTCTGACACCGATGAGCAGCTCAAGGCTATCGGCCGCCCGCATAACTACAAGCAGGCGCAGCAGGCCGTTTCGCTTGCGCGGCGCGCGGGCTTCGACAATGTGTCGGTCGATCTGATGTACGGTCTGCCCAATCAGAGCCGCGAACAGTGGATGCAGACGCTGCGCAATGTCATCGATCTGAAGGCTGACCACATTTCCTGCTATGCGCTGAAGGTTGAGCCGGGCACGCCGCTGTATGAGTACCGCGACTGCGCCAACCTGCCGGACGACGATGCACAGGCAGACATGTATTTCTACGCCGTGGAAACGCTGGAGTCGTTCGGGTATCACCAGTACGAGATCTCCAATTTTGCCCGCGACGGCTTTGTCTGCAGGCACAATATGAAATACTGGGTGGGCGATGAATATCTGGGCTTTGGCCCGTGTGCCGCGTCCGACTTTGCCGGCAAGCGCTTTACGATTGAGGCAAGTCTTGAAAAATATGTCCGCGGCATCAACTCCCGCGGCACCATCCTTTCCGAGTGTGAGTCCATCCCCCTGCGTGAGCGCGCGGGCGAATATCTGATGCTTCGGCTGCGCACCGTTGACGGCGTGGAGGCGGGCGAGTATACGCGCTCGTTCCTGCTGCCGTTTGAGCCGATCGAGGCAAAGCTGCAAACGCTTGCGGATGAGGGCTTTGCCGTGCAGGAGCACGGCCGCTGGCATCTGACGCCAAAGGGCTTCATGCTCTCAAACCCCATTTTGATCGATCTGCTGGAGGAACAGCAGAAAAGCAAGCCGCTGGCGCAGAAGCGCTGAGCGCCGGATATACCAGATGTAGACGATACGGATGAATTCAGACACAAAATCGGCCAAAGTGTACAAAGTCGAAAAAAACATTTGACACCTTGCACCATCATCCGGTATAATAGTATCCGCATTGCTGCGCAGTTATGAAATGCGCGGCAACCATCAAAGACTGCTGCGGCTGCCGTTGCAGCTGTTGAGCATATTTTTACAGGAGGTGTACTAAAATGGCAACTGTTCGTACCTATCAGCCCAAGAAGCGCCACAGATCCAAAGTCCATGGTTTCAGAAAGAGAATGGCTACCGCCAACGGCCGCAAGGTTCTTGCCCGCCGTCGTGCCAAGGGCAGAGCAAAGCTCTCCGCCTGATCGATCGGCCATGACCGCATATACCGCGAGGCAATGACAGGGGTGAATGGACGCAGTTCTGTTCGCCCCATCCGTTTATCAGACAATTATGCGAGGAGCCTATGCAGTTCTCCAAATCCCTGAAATACAGCCACGTTTTCCGCAGACTGTATCACAAGGGCGCTACCTGCGCAAACCGCTATCTGGCGGTCTACTGCCGCAGGAACGGCACCAGTGAAAACCGCGTGGGGCTTACCGTCAGCGCCAAGCTTGGACACGCCGTCCGGCGCAACGCTGTCAGGCGCCGCCTGCGCGAGATATACCGCCTGCATGAGCAGCAGTTCCGCTGCGGCTACGATATCGTGGTCGTGGCGCGTTCGCGTGCCATGGATGCGCCGTATCACGAGCTGGAACGCGCGTATCTTGCCCTGGCCGCCAGGCTTTCGCTGCTGCGCGCAGAGGAAGAAGCATGAAGCGTCTGATGATCGCCATGATCCGTGTGTACCAGAAATACATCTCGCCCGCCTTTCCCCCCAGATGCCGGTTTTCCCCGACGTGCTCACAGTACGCCGTTGAGGCCATCGGCAAATACGGCGCATGGAAAGGCGGCTGGATGACGTTGCGGCGGCTTTTGCGGTGCAATCCTTTTTACAAGGGAGATTACTTTGATCCGGTGCCGTAATGGGCGGGCAAGCCCCGCGCTGCGGTATCCCCACAACGGAGGAAAACAAATGAAGAAACGAGTTCTGGCACTGCTTCTGGCTGCGCTTCTGGTTCTGACGCTCTGCGCCTGCGCCGCGTCAACGACCACGACGAATGCCTATGAGGGCATGGAGCCTGCCGAGGCCGCCGCGGCTGCCGCCGAGGAAACCAAGGACAGCACAAGCATTTCTGACATTATCCGCGTACCGTTCGGCTATCTGCTTGACTGGCTGTACAACTTCTCCAGCAACTATGGCGTGGCACTGCTGCTGTTCTCGCTGATCGTCAAGCTGGTTCTGCTGCCGATGAGCGCGAAGAGCAAGAAGAGCATGCTGAAAATGTCCCGCATGTCCCCGATGGTCAAAGCGCTTGAGGTCAAGTACGGCGACGACAAGCAGAAGTATCAGCAGGCCGTCATGGAGCTTTATAAGGAAGAGGGCGTGTCCACTACAGGCGGCTGCCTGTGGTCGTTCATCCCGCTGCTGATCCTGCTGCCGCTGTACTATGTCATCCGTGAGCCGCTGACCTACATGCTGCACAACTCCCGCTCGGTCTCTGCCGCCATCGTCGCCTATATCCAGGCTGCCGGCGTTGATCTGGGCACCAATTCCTACTATGCGCAGCTGCTGGCCACCAGCCATCTGCATGAATTTGCAGACGAGCTGAAGAATCTGGCCATTACTGCCGCCGCCAATCTGCGTGAGATCGACTTCAACTTCCTCGGCGTCAATCTGGCCGAGATCCCGTCGATCAGGTTCTGGACGTGGAAGGATCCCACCTGGGCGCAGATCGGTCTGTTCCTCATCCCGCTGATCTCCGGCGGCTCGCAGATGCTGTCGATGCTCATCAGCCAGAAGATGAACAATCAGGTTGCCACCAACGCCGACGGCGAGGTGGACAACGAGGCCGCCAAGGCCAGCAATCAGACAAATACCGCCATGATGCTGATGATGCCTGTCATGTCGCTGTGGATTGGCTATTCCATGCCGGCTGCAATCTCGATCTACTGGATCGCGCAGGGTCTGTTCGGCACGGTTCAGGACTACTTCCTGACCATCCACTACCGCAAGGTGTATGACGCTGAGGACGCTGCCCGTCAGGAGCGTGCCGCCCTGCGCCGCGCCGAGGAAGAGGAGAAGGAGCGTCAGCGCGCCCTGCGCCGCGAACAGAATCCCGACGGCATCATGGATAACGTCAGCAAGAAAAAGCTGAAGCAGCAGGAAAAAGAGGCTGCTGCCGCCGCACAGCGCGAGTATGAGGCGAAGAAGAACCCCGCCCCCGCCGCCGAAGCGGATGAAAACCGGCCTCTGTCCGGCGACCCCGACCGCCCGTATGCAAAGGGACGCGCCTATCGCGCAGACCACTACGGCAGGAAGGGCGCAGCCGCAGAAGAAAACAAGGAGTAACATATGGAAAAATTTATCACAGCGACCGGTAAGACCATTGATCTGGCGATCGCAAATGCGCTGGAACAGCTTGGTATGGATCGTGACAGCGTTTCTGTTGAGGTGCTGGACAATCCCAAATCCGGTTTTCTGGGCTTTGGCGCACAGCCGGCCAAGGTAAAGGTCACGTATGAGGTTCCCGATGTGGTCGAGCAGCCCAAGCCTGCGCTCTCGTCCGCTTCCCGCAGCAAGCCCAAGAAGCCCGCACAGCCCAAGGAAGAGGCCGCGCCTCGCGTGATCGCGCCCGCTGCCCCTCCCGCGCCCAAGCCCCAGCCGCAGCCGCCGCTGGACACGCAGGAGCGCGCCGCCCGTCCCGAGCGCAAGCCGCGCAACGACCAGCGCCGCGGCGGCAATCAGCAGCGCAAGCCGCGCAATGACCAGCCGCAGCGTGAGCAGCCCGCAGCGCCCACAGCGCCCGCCGCTCCGGTCGAGCCGAAGGTCTATCAGCCCGCCGAGGCAGGCTCGGTGGAAGAGCGCATTGAGATTTTCGTCAAGGGTCTGCTTGAGCATATGGGCTCTGACGCCGTTCCGCACGCCGCCAAGGGCGCAGATGAAACGTATCTGGTCGATCTGACCGGCGACAATCTGGGCATCCTGATCGGCCGCCGCGGCGAAACGCTCGATGCCATCCAGCATCTGACCAACTACGCCGTCAACCGCGGCGCGAACAAGCGCGTGCGCATCAACGTCGATGCCGAAAACTACCGCGAAAAGCGCGAAGACTCGCTGCGCCGTCTGGCACAGAAGGTCGCGGGCAAGGTCGTGCGCTATCGCCGCAATATTACCCTTGAGCCGATGAACGCGTATGAGCGCCATGTCATCCATGCCGCGCTGCAGGAGCATCCGGACGTGACCACGTTCTCGACCGGAACCGAGCCGAACCGCCGGATCGTCGTCTCCTATAGCCGCTATAAGAACAACGCGTCCAGCGAAGAAGACTAAAAACCAGAACCAGCCCCGCCAATCGGCGGGGCTGTGTATATGCGTTTTGC
>CAZPYW010000129.1:0-4608 GCA_964590095.1 uncultured Oscillospiraceae bacterium
GCGCAAAAAATCTCGCGCCCTTTGGGCGCAGCTCAAAGCAGCCGCCTGAGATACTGCCCCGTATAGCTCGCCGCGCAGGCGGCGACCTCCTCCGGCGTACCGGCGGCAACGATCTGCCCGCCGTCTGCGCCGCCCTCGGGGCCAAGGTCGATCACATGGTCTGCAACCTTAATTACGTCCAGATTGTGCTCGATCACCAGAACGGTGTTGCCCGCCTCGACCAGAAGCTGCAATACGTCGATCAGCCGGTGTACATCAGCCGTGTGCAGGCCGGTCGTCGGCTCATCCAGAATGTAGATGGTGCGGCCGGTCGCGCGGCGGGAAAGCTCCGTTGCCAGCTTGACGCGCTGCGCCTCGCCGCCGGACAGCGTGGTGGAGCTTTGCCCCAGCTTGATATAGCCCAGACCCACATCCACCAGTGTCTGCACCTTCTGCCGGATTTTTGGCAGGTTTTCAAAGAACTCCAGCGCCTCATCCGCCGTCATGTCCAGCACGTCGGCAATGTTTTTGCCCTTATACTGCACCTCAAGCGTCTCGCGGTTATAGCGCTTGCCGTGGCAGACCTCGCACGGCACATAGACGTCGGCCAGGAAGTGCATTTCGATCTTGACCAGGCCGTCGCCGCCGCACGCCTCACAGCGCCCGCCCTTGATATTAAACGAGAAGCGCCCCGGGCCATAGCCGCGCGTGCGCGCGTCTGCCGTCGCGGCAAACAGCTCACGGATGTCGTTAAACAGGCCGGTATATGTCGCCGGATTGGAACGCGGCGTGCGCCCGATGGGGCTTTGGTCGATGCCGACCACCTTGTCCAGCTGTTCCAGCCCCTCAACGCCGTCACATTTGCCGCAGCGCGTGCGTGCGCGGTTCAGCGTGGCCGCCAGCTTTTTATATAAGATCTCATTGACCAGACTCGATTTGCCCGAGCCGGACACGCCGGTGACGCAGGTAAACGTCCCCAGCGGAATGGAAACATCGATGTTTTTCAGGTTGTTTTCCGCCGCGCCGCGGACGGTCAGCAGCTTGCCGTTTCCGCTGCGCCGCGCAGCCGGAACGGGGATTTTTTTTGCGCCCGACAGATACTGTCCCGTGACCGACCGCGGACAGGCCAGAATGTCGTCCAGCGTACCCGCCGCCACGACCTCGCCGCCGTGGATGCCCGCAGCGGGTCCGATGTCCACGATGTAATCTGCCGCGCGGATGGTGTCCTCGTCGTGCTCCACGACCAGAACCGTATTTCCCAGATCGCGCAGCTGCCGCAGCGTATCCAGCAGCTTGTCGTTGTCACGCTGATGCAGGCCGATCGACGGCTCGTCCAGAATGTAGAGCACGCCCATCAGACTTGAGCCGATCTGTGTAGCCAGCCGGATGCGCTGGCTCTCGCCGCCCGACAGCGTGGCCGCCGCGCGCGAAAGCGTCAGATAGCGCAGACCGACCGCCTCAAGAAAGCGCAGCCGCGAGCGGATCTCGCGCAGGATCTGCTCTGCGATCACGGCCATGCTGCCGTCCAGATGCAGCTCATCCATAAACCGCAGCGCGTCAGACACGGACAGCTCACAGAAATCCATGATGCTCATCCCGCCCACCGTCACGGCCAGCGTGATCTCATTCAGGCGCTTGCCGCGGCATTTGGGACAGGGGCGCTCGGACATGCAGCCCTCCAGCTCCTTGTGCATGGCCTCGGACTGCGTTTCGCTGTAGCGGCGGGAGATATTGTTCAAAATACCCTCAAACGGCCGCTCCAATACGCCGCGGCCATTCGCCCGCTCATAGTAGATGGTCAGATTCTCTTTGCCCGTGCCGTACAAGATGGCGTTCATCGCCTCTTTTGACAGCTCGTTTACCGGCTGGGTCAGCGTGAAGTGATATTTCTTGCCCAGCGCCTCAAAATACATCCGCGCAATGGAATCGTCCTTGACGTTGCTGTAGCCGGAGGCCTGTATCGCGCCCTGCATGATGGACTTTGTGTCGTCCGGAATGACCAGCAGCGGGTCTGCCACCAGCTGCGTGCCAAGACCGGTACACACCGGACACGCGCCATAGGGATTGTTGAAGGAGAACATGCGCGGCGAAAGCTCGGGCATCGAAATGCCGCAGTCCTCACAGGCGTAATTCTGGGAAAAGATCGTGTCGTTCCCGCTTTCCACCTCATTGAGCACCACAATGCCGCCCGAAAGCGCACAGGCCGTTTCGACCGAATCGGTCAGCCGCCGCGTCAGCTCGGCCTTCATCACAAGCCGGTCAACAATGATGTCGATGCTGTGCTTTTTATTCTTATCCAGCTGGATCTCCTCGGTCAGATCGTACAGACTGCCGTCCACGCGGGCGCGGGCATAGCCGCTTTTCCGCGCGCTTTCAAAGACCTTCTGGTGTTCGCCCTTCTTCCCGTGAACCACCGGCGCAAGAAGCTGGAACTTCGTCCGCTCGGGCAGCTGCATGATCTGGTCAACGATCTGGTCAACCGACTGCCGTTTGATCTCTTTGCCGCATTTTGGGCAGTGCGGCGTGCCGCACCGCGCCCACAGAAGACGCAGATAATCATAGATCTCGGTCACGGTGCCCACGGTTGAGCGCGGGTTTTTGCTGGTGGTCTTCTGGTCGATGGAGATTGCAGGGGACAGGCCGTCGATGGAATCCACATCGGGCTTGTCCATCTGTCCCAGAAACATCCGCGCATAGCTGGAAAGCGACTCGACATACCGCCGCTGTCCCTCGGCATAGATCGTGTCAAAGGCCAGACTGGACTTGCCCGAGCCGGAAAGGCCGGTCAGGACGGTCAGCTTGTCGCGCGGAATGTCGATCGATATATTTTTCAGGTTGTTTGCGCGCGCGCCGCGCACGCGGAGAGTATCCTGCATAATGTGTCCCTGCCTTGGGTAAAATCGCCCGCCGCCACGCGGGGGCCATCTGTTATTATACCAGATGGCTTTTCACAGTACAACTCCTTTTTCAAACAAAAGTTTTGGAATGGCCTCTTGTAACTTCTGTCGAAGATGGTATAATGTAGAGTATGGAATTGTGTCGATCAGACCCCGTTTAGACGCACTGTGTTTGACACGCTTTTGCAGCCCCCGCATCCGAACTGTCCACCCTTTCTGGAAAGGAGTTTCCCTTGCACAGCCCCGCAAAGCTCAAGCTGATCTTTAACCGCGTGGTCAGCGTTTCTCTTGGTATCCTGCTTCAGCTGTTTTTCATTCTCTCCGGCGTGCTGTGGCTTCGTGAATACACGCGCTGGATGAACGCCTTTTTGACGCTGGCCTCATGGGTTGCGGTCATCTGCATCATGTCCGCGCGGACAAATCCGTCGTACAAGATCGCATGGATCGTGCTTATCCTTGCCTTCCCCGTGGCCGGTATCACCATCTATCTGCTGCTGGGCGGGAATAAGACCTCAAGCTATGAAAACCGCAAGATGCAGCGCATCAACGCCGCCACGGTATCCTATCTGCCGCAGGATGCGGCGGTGCTGGACGCGCTGTCCACGCGCGGCGCGGCACACAACCATGCGCGCTATCTGCTGCACACGTCGCACTACCCCATTTACGACGATTCTGCGGCCACGTATTACCCCACCGGCGAAAGCGCCTATGCGGCGATGCTTGAGGCGCTGGAAACGGCTGAGCATTATATTTTTCTGGAGTATTTCATCATCGATCACGGCGTGATGTGGCAGTCCATTCTGGATATTCTGCGGCGCAAGGCGGCGCAGGGCGTTGACGTGCGTGTGCTGTATGACGATTTCGGCTGCATCACGCGCCTGCCCGGGAGCTATTGCCGCCAGCTGCGCCAGATGGGCATACAGGCGCACGTGTTCGCGCCGTATCTGCCCATTATCTCAGGGCGGCTCAATAACCGCGACCACCGCAAGCTGATGATCATCGACGGCACAGTCGCCTTTACCGGCGGCGTCAACCTGTCGGATGAGTACATCAACGTCGAGGGCAGCAAAAATCTGAACCACTGGAAGGACTGCGGCATCCGCGTCAGCGGCGGCGCGGCCTGGTCGATGACCGTCATGTTCCTCACGATGTGGGACTACGTCGACCGGACAGACGAGGAGCTGAACGCATTTCGTCCGCTTCCCGCCCCCGCACCTGCCGCGGCAGGCGGCTGGATCCAGCCGTTCTGTGACAGTCCGCTGGATGATGAGGACGTCGGCGCGACGGCGTTCCAGATGCTGATCAGCAGCGCGCGTGAAAAGCTCTGGATCATGACGCCGTATCTGATTCTGGACGACAAAATGACCACGGCGCTTTGCGTCGCGGCCAAGACCGGTGTGGACGTGCGCATCATCACACCCGGAACGCCGGACAAGTGGTATGTTCACGCCGTAACGCGCGCAAATTATGAGGTTTTGACCGAGGCCGGCGTGAAGATCTTTGAGTACCGCCCGGGCTTTATCCACTCCAAGGTCTGCCTGTCAGATGACCGCTATGCCATCGTCGGGACGGTCAACATGGACTTCCGCAGCCTGTACCTCCACTTTGAGGACGCCGTCTATCTGGCCGAGTGCGACGCCGTCGCACAGGTCGCAGCAGATTTTACGCAGACGTTCCCCGACTGCCGCGAGATCACCTATGCGCGCTGCCGGCACGTGCATCTGTACCAGCG
>CAZPYW010000130.1:0-4577 GCA_964590095.1 uncultured Oscillospiraceae bacterium
AAGGAGGAAAACACCATGTTTCAGATTCTGGTCGTGGAAGACGACAAAACACTGAATCAGACAGTCTGCGCGTTTCTGCGCGGCAACGGCTATCAGGCAGTTGGCTGTCTCGACGCTGAGGCGGGGTATGATGCGCTGTATGGCAGTGTGTTCGATCTGATCATTTCCGATGTCATGATGCCAAAGACCGATGGCTTTGAATTTGCCGCAACGGTGCGTGAGCTTAACCCCGAGATTCCCATCCTCTTTATGACGGCACGGGACGACATGGCCGCAAAGCAGCGCGGCTTCCGGCTGGGGATTGACGATTATATGGTCAAGCCGGTCGAGCTGGAAGAGCTCCTGCTGCGCATTGGCGCGCTTTTGCGGCGTGCGAAGATTGCGGCTGCGCACAGGCTGGAAATTGGAGATTTCATCATCGACGCCGACGCGCGCACAGCGCAGCTGGGCGGCGCGGAAATCCGGCTGACAAACCGTGAATTTTCCATTTTGTATAAGCTTCTCAGCTATCCGAAAAAGACGTTTACGCGCAGCCAGCTGATGGATGAATTCTGGGACGCGGACACCGATACCGCGCCGCGCGCGGTGGACGTCTACATGACAAAGCTCCGGCAGAAGCTTGCCGGCTGCGATGCATTTGAGATCAGGACCGTACACGGTCTGGGATATAAGGCAGTGATCAAATGAAACCAAAAAAGCCATGGCAGCGGCTGCTGCGCGGGATATACCACTATCTGCTGTTTTTTCTGACGGTTGCGTTTCTGGTCAGCTGTTCGGCAAGCCTGTTTCTGACCGCGTTTTCCGATGACCTGGGGCTGGTGCTGACGGGTGAGAACATCAGCCGTGCGGCCAAGCTGACGTTTTTGAACGTCCTGCTGCTGAGTGTGCTGCTCACGCTTGTCGATTTTCTGCGCCGCAGATTTACAACCGGACGCATTACAAAGCGCATTACCGCCGCCGCAACGCAGCTTGTACAGGGAAATTTTGACGTGCAGATCGCGCAGCCGTCGTGGTTTATTGCAGATGAAAGCTTTGAGCAGATCATCGACTGCTTTAATAAAATGGCACGCGAGCTGCAAAGCGTGGAGACGCTGCGCAGCGACTTTGTCTCAAACGTGTCACACGAGATGAAAACGCCGCTGGCTGTGATCCAAAACTATGCATCGCTGCTGCAAATGCCGTCGCTCAGCGACGAAAAGCGGCTGGAATACGCCGCAGGCACAGCCGACGGCGCGCGCCGGATGGCCGAGATGGTCAGCAATATTCTGAAGCTGAGCCGGCTGGAAAACCAGCAGATCTATCCCCAGATCACGGAATTTGACCTGGGTGAGCAGCTCTGTGACTGCCTGCTCCAGTTTGAAAGCACGTGGGAAAGCGGCACGCTTACGCTTGAGACTGCGCTTGCCGATGATGTACGTGTCCGAGCAGATGCCGAGCTTTTACAGCTGGTCTGGAACAATCTGCTTTCCAATGCGATCAAGTTTACGCCGGAGGGCGGGCGCGTAACGGTCACGCTGCGCGCGGATGAAGCATTTGCAACCGTCAGCGTGGCCGATACCGGCTGCGGCATGAGCGCCGAGGTCGGCGCACATATTTTTGAAAAGTTCTATCAGGGGGAAACCTCCCACGCCTCACAGGGCAACGGCCTTGGGCTGGCGCTGGTCAAGCGTGTGGTCGATATTTTAAAGGGCGAGATTCGCGTAGAAAGCACGCTTGGCGTCGGCTCGACCTTTACCGTGCGGATCAGGAGGGGCTGAGATGCGGGGAAAACAGATTCTGCGCGCGCTGCTGCGCCCGCATATTGCGGTGCTGCTTGTGCTGCTGCCGCTGGCGGCGGCTGCGCTGCCGTATGCCATGCTGACGCTGGACGAGCAAAGCCCCGTCCGCATCGGCGTGTACGTCCTTTCGGCCTACACGCTGACGGTCTGGTGTGTGCGCGTGCCGGATATCATCCGGTTTTTCCGGACATTCCGGCAGGAAAACAAATATGCAAGGCGCTGGCTGTCGGACACGCGTCTGCGGGTCAATGTCACCCTCAGTGCAAGCGCGCTGTTTAACGCCGCCTATGCCGCCCTCCAGCTGGGTCTGGGACTGTATCACCGCGCCGTCTGGTTCTATGCGTTGGCGGGGTATTATCTGCTGCTGGCGGTGATGCGGCTGGTGCTGGCACGCTATTCCCTGCGCAATGACGCCGGCGCGCAGCCGGTGCAGGAGCTGCGGCGCTATCGCGCGTGCGGCTGGTGCTTTCTGGTGATGAATCTGGCGCTTACGGTTGTCATTTTCTATATGCTCCACGAAAACCGCATTGTCCGGCATCATCCGATCACAAGCATTGCAATGGCGGCCTACACGTTTACCGCGTTTACGCTGGCGGTGGTCAATCTCATCCGATACCGCCGGTACAACAGCCCCATCTACTCTGCCGCCAAGGCCATTTCACTGGCCTCGGCGTGTGTGTCGATGCTGACGCTGGAGGGCACCATGCTGGCGAGCTTTTCCACGCCGGAAATGACCGCGGAAAAGCAGCTGCTGTTTCTGGCGCTGACCGGTGTGGCAGTGTCGGCCTTTATCGTAGTAATGGCAATTTATATGATTTCGGGAAGCAACCGAAAAATCAAACAGTTGGAGAGTCAAAATGGAACAGAACAAACGCTTTGAAATGACCTATTCTGCCGAGCAGCAGGAGGAGATCCGCTCAATTCGTGAAAAATACGTCCCGCAGAAGCCGGACAAAATGCAGCAGCTGCGCGCACTGGACGCAGGCGCCGAGCGCAAGGCCACGACGTACGCCATCATCGTGGGTGTGATCGGCGCGCTGATTCTGGGCGCGGGCATGAGTCTGGTCATGACCGACTTTGGCGCGGCGCTGGGACGCCTTTCCATGCCGGTGGGCATTGCCATCGGCGTGGTGGGACTGGTGCTGGTGGCGCTGGCGTACCCACTTTATGCGCGGACGCTGCAAAAAGAGCGCGAACGAATCGCGCCCGAAATTTTGCGTCTGACAGACGAGCTGATGCAGTGAGGAGAAAGACGCGGCAGATGCTTTCGCATCTGCCGCATTTATATTTGCGTGTGGGATTCAGCGCGTGACCGGAATGATTGTCTGGCTGTAGGCAATCAGATTCTTGTCCTTGTCGTAGAAAACAAACAGTGCGCGGTATTCGCCGGAAACATCCAAGCTATAGCAGTTCTCACAGGTGTAGGTGCTTTGAACCGGCTGCAAACCCGAATAATAACCGTATGTCATGACGTTCCATAAGTGTTTGTCCGTTTCACAGGAATGCGTCTTCGCAACAATTTCCGGCGCAGAGTAGTTGTCGACAATTACAAATTGCGCTGCATTTTCGGGTAAATTGCTGAACTGATAGACGAACTGATCACCAACGATTTCAGCCTTACAGGTCACGTTTTGCAGCTTGGCAAGCACATTGTTTGTCTTGCGTACCGCTGCATCGATTTCGCTGCGCGTGTCTACGTCACAGATGTAAAGCGTGTATTCGTGGCTGTCGGGTTCGGTGGAAACGCCGTAGGCAATGACCATTCCCTTGGTGTAGGTCAAAACGAAGACCTCCAGCATATCCATTCTTGCACCAAAGTCAAACGTGATCGTGCCCCAATAACCGTCGGAATAGTCCCCGTCCAGGCAATTTGGCAGGTAGTTTTTCAGCGCAGCGGCCATGGCTTCCTCAACGGTTGTGCCGTATGCGTTATAGCAGTCATATTCCTTAAAGCGCTGGATGTCGGGGAGCGTGTCTACACTGACAACCCCTTTTTTATTGGTTTGCTGTGTACTGCTTTCGGCATCGGCGGCCAGAATTTTACGCGCAAGGAGCGTATAGGTATCCGGCAGAATGCCGCTTTGCTCGGCGTCCTCCTGCTCCACTGCGCCGGAGGCGATCAGTGAATCCAGCAGCGTGCCTGAGCCGTCCTTCAAAAAGGCCGAGAGCGCCTGTTTTGAAATATGCGCCGCATCACCGCGCAGGAACTTTTTGTTGTTTGCAGCGGAGTACTCCCCTGCCGTAATGCCAAGTGCATCGGATTTTTCCCACGCGCGGTCCCATGCAAAGTCGGTTTTCGAGGAATAGCCCAGCGCCCGCAGAACAAAGGTCAGATACTGCGTGGCCGTAACGGCGTCGTTGCCGCCAAAGGTCGTTTTGCCCGTGCCGTTGGTCAGAGCGTTTGCATACGCATAGCCGACATACTGCGCCGCCCAGTCGTCAACATCGGTAAACGGCGTTTCCCACGTGCCGGAAAGTGCCTCCTGCTTCTTACCAAGCAGACGCATCAGCATGACGATGGCCTCCTGCCGCGTGAGCGAGCGGTCAAGAGCAAAAATGGGGCTTCCGTCGGCCTTTGTGCCGGTGCCCTTGAACAGGCCAAGGGTGTAGAGCGTGTTTGCATCATCCAGCTGCGCAGCCGCAGCGGGAAGCGCCATAGAGAAAAGCAGGAACAGCGCGAGTACCAGAGAAAGCAGTTTGCGTTTCATTGTCTTGTGCTCCTTATCAGTTGTCTGCGCCAGTGACGCAGCTGGATACAACTACTATATAAAATCCTGCAATATTTGTAAAGAGCAGACA
>CAZPYW010000131.1:0-4569 GCA_964590095.1 uncultured Oscillospiraceae bacterium
GTGTTATTTCAGGTTTTTCAGTCTGGTTTCCATGTAGTCGTGTGCTGCGTTTTCCAGCGCGTCATCCAGCGGCGCAAGCTCTGCGTGGCCGTATTTGTATTCCAGCGCTGTTTTCAAAATGTGGTCGCACAGCTGTGGGTTCTTGGGCAGCAGCGAGCCGTGAGAATAGCTGGCAAAGACATTATGATACCGTGCGCCGGCGGTCTTGTCCGCGCCGTTGTTGCCAAATCCCTCAAGTACGGTGCCCATCGGGCGCACGCCTGCGCCAAGGTATGTCTTGCCGGAGTGGTTTTCAAAGCCGACAACGTTGACGCCCGCCAGCTCGTCACAGGTGAACATATAATTGCCAATCATGCGATCCTTACTGCCGACGGTGTACAGGTCAAGCGCGCCGGTGAAGTCGCACTGTACGCCGTCCCACGTTTTATAGTACTGCCCCAGCAGCTGATACCCGCCGCAGATGGCCAGAAATGTCTTGCCGTCGGCAACGGCACTTTTCAGCTGCTCAGTTTTGTCGCCCGCCAGGTCGCGCAGCAAAACACCCTGTTCAAAGTCCTGTCCGCCGCCGATCAGGAACAGATCATAATCCGCAGCGTTCAGCTTTTCTCCGATGCCGACGCCGGTCGTTTTGACACTGATCCCGCGCCAGCGCAGCCGCCGCTCCATGCACAGCACGTTTCCGCGGTCGCCATAGAGGTTCAGCACATCGGGATAGAGATGACAGATATTCAGTTCCATTGCGCCGCCCCCTTATTCCCAGAAGTTTTTGTAGCCGTAGACCTTGCTGATGGTGCCGCGCAGCTCAAGCATGGCCGTATAGGTCGGCATAATATAGACCGGCTTGCCCAGTGCCACGGCGTTTTCGATCAGCGACTTGTAGTCCTTGTTCACGCGCAGCCGGTCGGTGGGGAAGCCCGCATACTTAAAGCGCAGCGCCATATCCTCGGCGCGGCGGCCGGAAACGTCCAGCGAGACGATCTGCTCACCCAGCTCGGTCAGCCGCTCAAAGTCCACGTCCCAGATCCAGCTGACATCGCGTCCGTCCTGTGTCCGGTCATTGAGACACGCGACAAATACGAACGGCTCATGCAGCTGCGTCAGGAAATTCAGCACCTGGTTGCAGCCCGCCGGATTTTTGATCAGGATCATGCGCACATCCACGCCGCCAATGCTGAACTTTTCCATCCGGCCAAAGCCGCAGGTGAAGGACGAGAGGGAAGCTGCCGTTGTGGCCGCGTCCAGCCCCATCAGCGCGCCCGCCGCCATTGCCGCACAGGCGTTGTAAATATTGTAGCCGCCGGGCAGATCGATTTTGGCCGGATATTCCTGCCCGCCGCAGCGGAAGACGACCGACGAATGCTCCTGATCGATCTCGTCGATGCGCGTCACCGACACCTCGGGCTCGGGGCGGGCATAGCCGCAGCTTGGGCAGCGATAGCGGCCCAGATGGCCATAGGTCACGTAGTCATACACATATGCGTGCTTGCAGCGAATGCAGTACGGCGCGTCGGAAAGCTCGCTGACGCGTTCGCGGTAGATGGGCGTGTCCACGCCGTAAAACAGCACACGGTTTTGCACCTGTCCCGCCAGTGAGGTGCAGAGCGAGTCATCGGCGTTCAGCGCCAGCAGCGCATCGGGGCTGGCCTCGATGCCAAGACGGATGTTGTCCAGCGTATGCGTGACCTCGCCATAGCGGTCAAGCTGGTCGCGGAAGACGTTGGTCACCACGATCACGCTGGGGTGGACATACTTGGCAATGAATTTGAACGCCGCCTCATCCGCCTCGATCAGCGCATGGGTATAGCGGCATTTGCCGGTGTTGGTCGAGTGAACGGCAAATTCCGCCGTTACACCGCTGAGAAGATTTGCGCCGGTGCGGTTGGCAAAGTAAGAAATTCCAGCGTCAGCCCACGACTGCTCGATCATGCGCGAGGTCGTGGTCTTTCCGTTGGTGCCCGTGACGATCACGGTCGTCACGTTCTTTGCCAGAACACCGAGCAGATTGGGGCAGAGCTTCAGCGCCACGCGCCCCGGGAAGTCTGTTCCGCCTCTGCCCAGCAGCCGGATCAGACTGCGGCAGAGCTTGCAGGAGATTACTGCGATCATTGTTCTGATTTTCATGAGCCTGTTATAGCACAAAACGGGCGCTTTTACAATGTTTCATCGAAATAAATACAAATAGTTACGAAATATTTACAAATTGACTCTTGCCGTCGCGCGCAGCTTGTGTTATACTTAGACTGGTTTCGACAGGTGGACACCCGTGTCTGCCAAAAACATGGAGGTATCGCCATGCGTCTGATCTCATGGAACGTCAACGGCCTGCGTGCCTGTATGAAGAAAGGGTTTTCTGAATTCTTTGACGCCGTTCACGCCGATGCGTTCTGTGTGCAGGAGACCAAGCTGCATCCCGAGCAGCTGACGCTGGAGCTTGACGGCTATCAGCAGTACTGGTGCTCGGCAGAAAAGCGCGGCTATTCCGGCACAGCCATTTTTACAAGACACACGCCGCGCAGCGTCCGGTACGGGCTTGGAATCGACTGGCTTGACAATGAGGGGCGGCTGATCACGCTGGAATACGACCGCTGCTGGCTTGTCACCTGCTATACGCCGAATGCGCAGGACGGTCTGCGCCGGCTTGAACACCGGATGGCATGGGACAACGCGTTCCGCGAATATCTGGTGGCGCTTGACCGCGAAAAGCCGGTGATCGTCTGCGGCGATCTGAACGTGGCGCACCAGCCGATCGATCTGAAAAATCCGTCCACCAACCGCGGGAACCCGGGCTTTTCGGATGAAGAGCGCGAGAAATTCACGCAGCTTCTCGCTGCCGGCTTTACCGACACCTTCCGCTACCGCAACCCTGAGCTGACCGGCGCATACTCCTGGTGGAGCTATCGCTTCCACGCGCGTGAGAACAACGCCGGATGGCGCATCGACTATTTTCTGGTCTCTGACCGTCTGCGTGCGGCCATTGACGCTGCGCCCATCTACAACGAAATCTATGGCTCTGACCACTGTCCGGTCGGTCTTGAGCTGAGGGAGGAATACTTATGAGAAAAGCAACGCGCACATTGACCGCGCTGCTGCTGTGCGCGCTGGTGCTGTTTGGCTCGGTTTCGGGCGCAGCGGCTGTCAGCTGCACCAATTACAGCGACTGGTTTGCACCCAGCTACAACGAAATGAACCAGCTGGGTCTGATCCCCGATTCGTTCGCCGGATTTGATCTGAAAAAGAACATCACCCGCGCGGAAATGTGCTATCTGGCCGTTCACGCCTATCATCTGATCACCAAAAACACGCTCGATCCGTCGAGGAGCGATTATTTCAGCGACACCACTGACCCCGTTATCCTTGAGGCGTATGAGCTTGGCATTGTTGGCGGCTATCCCGATGGCACCTACCGCCCGAACAACTATCTGACGCGTGAGGAATTCTTCCAGATCATCCGGAACTTCTGCTACGCGGCGGCCTTCCAGCCCACCACCGACTCGACCAGCCTTTCGAAGTTTATCGACGCCTCAGCCGTTTCCAGCTGGGCAGTTGACGCGGCAAAGCTCTGTGTCAAGTGCAAATACGTCGGCGGCTCGTCCACAACGGCGGGGCTGGCGCTTCTGCCCACGGACAACACCTCGCGGCAGGAGGCGATGGCCATGTTCCTGCGCAGCTATAAGGGTCTGAGTGAGTATTACTATGGTCTGGTTCTCAGCGCAACGGTCGTTGATGATATGGACACGGCCAATGTCACCGTGACCGACAGCGACCAGACGCTGTATGTCAAGGCCTCTACCCTGAACGTCCGCGACCGCTGGAATACGCATGGCACGGTGCTTGGAACGCTGCAATTTGGTGACGCTGTCACCGTCACCGGTACGTGCAGCAACGACTGGCGCAGAATCAGCTATAACGGCATAACGGGCTATGTTTCCGGCTCGTATCTGACCGACAGTAAGCCCGATCTCAGCACGTATGACCCCAGCACGGCCGTCACCACCGGCAGCGGCACCGCAACCGAAATTGCGAACTTTGCCTATTCGTTCGTCGGCTACAGCTATGTCTATGGCGGCGCGTCGCCGTCCACCGGCTTTGACTGTTCGGGTCTGATGTACTACGTTCTGACGCAGTACGGCTACAGCATGAACCGTGTGGCAGATGACCAGATGAATCAGGGCTCGTATGTTGAGCGCTCGAATCTGCAGGTTGGCGACCTGGTCTTCTTCGGCTATGGCGATTACGCAGACCACGTCGGCATGTACATCGGCAACGGCAACTTTGTCCACGCGTCCACGCCGTCCACCGGCGTCCGCGTCAACTCGCTGAACGAAACGTATTATACCACGCGCTACATCGGCGCAAGACGCATCATCAGCTGATGCAAAAGCCCGACACCAGGTGTCGGGCTTTTCTGCGCCCAAAGGGCGTGAGATTTCTTGCGCGCGGCGCGCGCGGCAGCCTTGTTTCAACGTTTCACGTTGGAGAGATACTCTCTTGCAAATTTGCATTTGCCCTTGCTCTGCAGGCATACTTTTTCTGCTGCTCCAGAAAAAGTATGCAAAAAGAAGAGCAGGG
>CAZPYW010000132.1:0-4556 GCA_964590095.1 uncultured Oscillospiraceae bacterium
GGCGTTTTTTCGCCTCTTAAACTGCTGCATTTTGGCCTTGCGGTTAGCCTTTCAGAACCTCGCGCACAGGTTCCTCTGTCATTTCTCCTACAAAGCGGTAGAAAATTCGGATACTCTGGCGATATGGTGTCTTCGGGCCTGCTATGGTTTTGCCCTCCGGCAAGATCTTTTCTCCGATTTCGATCCGCTCAATGAACGTGTGCAAAATATCACGTTCCAATGCTTCTACCGGTGCATACCGCCTTGCAATGTCAAAAAACAGTCCATAAGCATTGCGAATCTCCCGTTCCTGAGAATTGTCGGTCAGCAGTTGCTTTTGCCGCTGCTCCAATGTTTGCCGCTCCTGACCAAATCTGCCCATCATCTCATCCAACTGCGCATCGCTGATATAGCCTGCTGCGTTATCCCGATAGGCGCGTTCGATCATTTTGGCGATTTGTTTGAGCTTGGTTTCAATGGTTTGCAGCGCCGTTTCTTTGTCCTCTGTTGGGTCAAACATCGCGTTGGCTCGGTGGAGGGCTTCTTCGGTTATTGCTTCGATCTCAGTCTGTGAAAAACTGAGCAGACGATTCAAATCGCAGCGGACAATCTCAATCAGATCGTCGTATTTGATTCGTGCCCCATGCGTGCAGCGGTTTTGATTCCGGCTGCTCATCTTGTTGCATACCAGATACCAGTACCGGTTTCGCTCACCCTGATAGACGGACCCACCGGAACACATGGCCGTTCCGCAGTGGGCGCAGAACGCAATGCCGCCGAACATACTGTGACGGACATCGGGGCTTTTTCCGTTCGCCTTGGTGTGTTCTCCCATAAAGTGTGCTGCCTGATCGAATTGCATCTGTGTGACCAGCGCCTCATGTGTCGCCTCGGTGTAATACCAGTTTTCCTCCGGCACGGCAATCTTTTTCCGTGACTTTACATTGGCCTTTCGCGTCTTTCCCAGTATCGTATGTCCCAGATAGACGCGGTTGCACAAAATCCGCTTGACCGTTGTGGAGTTCCAGTAGTCCGATGCTCTGGCTGCTCCCACCGGCGTAAATGTATCCCGATATTCTACTCGGTATTTCAGCGGTGGAATCACGCCCCGCTCATTGAGCCGGTTCGCAATCCCTCTGGTAGACAGTCCGGATGCCGCCCACGCAAAAATGTCTTTCACCACCGGAGCGGTCTGCTCATCCGGAGTCAACTGATCTGTGGTGCTGGCAGCCTTTTTATAGCCATAGGGTGGACACGCCGGATAGCGTCCCTTCTTGCGTTTCATGTCCAGTGTCTGTTTCACTTTTCTGGAGGTGTCACGCAGATAAACGTCATTCATGGCAAACTGAAACGGTGCCATGAGGTTGTCACCCATTGAGTCAAAATCATTGCCCGGTGCCAGATAGTGAATGTTGTGTTCCGGGAAAAAGCGCTCGGCATAATAGCTGGACTCGGTCATATCACGGCCAAGACGGGACAGATCTTTTGTGACCACCATATTGGCCTTTCCGGCAGAAAGATGCTCCAGCATAGACTGAAAGCCAGGGCGCTCAAAATTACCGCCGGAATATCCATCGTCCACAAATTCCCGAACAATGATGATGTCATGCTTTTCGCAATAATCCTGCACAATGGCGCGCTGGTTGGTGATGCTCTCCGACTCGTTTCCGTTGCGCCGTTCTTCATCCGAAAGACGGTAATAGGTATCTGCAAGTCGAATGTGGTTCCACATGATAAACTCCTTTCCGGAACCACTCATTTACGACTTTATTATAC
The DNA here is from genome assembly GCA_964590095.1 of uncultured Oscillospiraceae bacterium. Lineage (GTDB taxonomy): Bacteria > Bacillota > Clostridia > Oscillospirales > Oscillospiraceae > CAG-170. The sequence goes on from CAZPYW010000132.1 coordinate 1,756, forward strand.
CATTTCCCCGTCTGAGTGGTCAATTTTCATCGTCTGTCTCGCCGTTGTAATGATTTCCTCGATTACCACCTCCTGGGGTGGTTTTTCCTTTGCAAAAACTCGCTCAATCACGTAGGTTGCATTTCCGATCTGCTGTACAGCCTGCTGCTCCATCCATATCCCCTCCCGTCGGAAAGTATTTCCCATTTGGGCAGCGTTTAACCACTTCGTACAAATCGCCGTCCTCATGCAGACGGCGATCTCATATCATCTTCGGTCAAATCACTGTAATTGCTGTTCCAAGGCGTTTCAGACGGCGGTGGCTGGCCGCTCCATAGGCGCTGTGCCTCCCTCCATTCCCATGGCGGGGCGTTCCATTCTGTGACGTATGGCTAACGCAAGTATCATTGTTCTTTGCATATGGTCTTCGCGCACAGGCCAGCCGTGACCTGTTTTCATGTAAATGTTATTCGCTCCGCGCTTTTGGCATCTCCGCGCACCCGTTGGCTCGCATATGCAAAACGGTTCTGATGGCCCTATTCAGTTGTCAAGCAGGGTTTATCAGCCCGCAAAAGCGTATTTCCATAAATGCGCTTTTCCAGAATGACAAAGCCGCAGCGCGGATGGCTGCCTCGTAGACCGGGCAGACCAACCGGTATGCAAGAATCACCGCGTGTTACACAGTCCAGCTCCGTTTTATTTACGTCTCACCGTGAGACCGAATTTGACCTTTCCCAACAGCTCAGGACTTCCCGTGCGGCTGCGATCCGCCTAAGCGGTCAGCCCATAGCTTTGCGGAAATCAAACAGATCAGTTCCTTGGCCGTTGGCGCGTCTTCAATCCAGTAATCACGAAGCCTGTCGCGTTTTCCATTTTGCCAGATATCCTTTGCTGCGCGGTTCAGCGCTTTGGAAACAGCGGATGCCGACTGTTTTCCGGTACGCACGCAAACCTCACTGCACAGCACCTGCATCTGCGGCATATTGGGTTGGTGTTCAATTGCGATATCTATTGCATGGCAGAGAATACCGTAGCATTCTTTGCCGCGCGTTTCGACGATGGAATAAATTGCGTTCTGTACATCGGTCATAGCGATACATTCCTTTCTCATTTGAGCTGCCTCTATCATACAACATTTACGAACTCTTTGCAGGGTTTCTGCCTATCTTAGACCCACTTAGACAAACTTTGACCTACATAATATGAGAAAACGAAAGATTACGAACACTGTCTTTTCTGCTGTCCTGCGGTCTACGATAACAGCTGCGGTGGGTATGAAAAAGGTAAAGAAAAATCCTCTCTCCAAAATTGGAAAGAGGATTTCGCTTATACCAATTCACTGGATTTCACCGCTGCGCTTTTTATGATTTTTGTCAGATGAGCCACAACGCCAGCGACAGCGGCAGAAAAGAGAACATACGTCAAAATGAACACAGATGCCGTTTTTTGCAATTCATGACTGTCCGCAGCAGCTCGAATCAGAATGAGCAGGATAACCCCCGCAACTGTCCATCTGACAAGAAGCACGGCTCTAAGCGTCTTTGCTTTTATGCGGGTGTCTTTTTCTGTGTATTTCATCATGATCTCAGCGCCGCATACAGATAATCGTCAATACAGTCACCGACGCGGTCGATCAAAATATCTCGCGCGCAAAGCGGCAGCTTACCATCGCGGACACGGGCATACTGCGTCGGCAAATACTGACTCAGGAGTGCCGTGGGGATTCCGGTTGTCTCCAGATTGGAGAGCAACGTATAAATGGACGTCTGTACCGCCGGATTTGTCAGGTAGTACCGTGCGCGGTCGGAGAAGCTGAATGCGCGCGCATAACGCTTTTGTGGCATTTCGCCGTGATAGTATTTTTCCCACTGTTTTTTATCCGTCAGCATGATCTGCTCCAACGTCTGACGGAAGTTCGACAAGGGGATATCGTGCATGGCGTACAGCTCACGCTCGATCTGTTCCAATGCAAAAAGTCCTTCGCGCAGTGCAAAGGTCAGAGCAGGGCCAACTTTCAGAATGGCGATACCGTCTTCGACCATCTGGCGCAGACAGGTGCGCGGCTGATAATCGGTCGAGTGCCCCTCAAAAACAAGGTTCGGATATTTTTTCAAGGAAGTCATCAGCGCGCGCGCCTTATCACGGTCATACTCGATCACGCTCTCATCGGCAAACTCAACGCCCGGCTGTACAACAACGGCAATCACGCGTTCCCAAGCGCTTTGTAGTCCGCGCTCGGCAAAAGCGCATTCAAACGCTGCCAGTGTCCGCTCACAATCGGCAGGGGATGTAACCGTCACGCTGTCCTCATTTTCCTGCGCGCCGCCGGGGATAGGAACTTCGCTGCCGATCACGTAGACAGGCTTCGGCGCGTTCGGGTGAGCAGTCTGGTATTCTGCAAAGGCATCCTCAGCTACACGGCAAAGCTGCGCGCCGCGCCGCGCAATCACTCCGTCCGGCAGACGGGCGTTCTGGTCATCATCGGCAACGCGCATACTTGTGTCGATATGTATTTTCGCAAAACCTGCGAGAACATAAGCCCGAATCAATTCCTCGGCATTGTTCATTGCTTCTTTTTCCGAAAGATTCTGCCATGTCAGCGGGCCGAGGTGGTCGCCGCCGCACAAAACGCGCTCCGGTGTCATCCCCTCCTCCTGCGCTAAGCGGTCAAGAAACGCACGAAAATCAGCAGGCATCATACCCGTATAACCGCCGTTCTGGTTCACCTGATTGGCGGTCGCCTCGACCAGCACAACCGTGTCATTGGCCTTTGCACGGCGCAGCGCAGCACGGATGACATATTCATTGGCGCTGCAACAGGA
>CAZPYW010000133.1:0-4528 GCA_964590095.1 uncultured Oscillospiraceae bacterium
CAAAGTCGTTTTTGTTGCGCTTATTGGTGTCCTCCTCCACGCCCTCGCGCACGCCAACGGCCAGATCGTCCGCGTCATGGTCGTTAAAGACGTAATAGCGTTCCAGCTTTGACGTGTCAAAATAGATGTTGCCGCCGGACTGATAGGCATAGCCCGTGTCCATCAGCTTCGTAATGATGTTGATATATTCCCCGATGCAGTTGGTCGCCGGCTCAACCACGTCCGGCCGCTTGATATTCAGCTTCTCACAGTCAGAGAAAAACGCGTCGGTGTAGAATTTTGCGATCTCCATAACGGACTTGTGCTCACGCTTTGCGCCCTTGAGCATCTTGTCCTCACCCTCATCCGCATCACTGGTCAGATGGCCGACGTCGGTGATGTTCATCACGCGCTTGACGTTGTAGCCCGCGTAGCGCAGGTACTTTTCCAGCACATCCTCCATGATATAGCTGCGCAGGTTGCCGATGTGCGCAAAGTGATAGACCGTGGGGCCGCAGGTATACATCTTTACAATGTCAGGATGATTGGGAACGAATTCTTCTTTTTTATGCGTCGCGGAATTATACAGGTACATGGTGTTATCCTCCTCAGGTTTCTGAACGTAAATGGTCGCTCGGCGCGTCCTCAAGCGCCGCCTCCAGGCGGGAAAGGCGCTGTTTAAGCTGTTCGATCTCCAGCATCACGGGGTCTGGCGTGTGAATCTGGTCAAGCTTCTCGCCGCACAGCCGGACAATGCGCCCGGGCACACCGACAACGGTTGCATTGGGCGGTACTTCACGCAGCACAACGGAGTTTGCCGCGATGCGCGCGTTGTCGCCAACGGTAAACGGGCCAAGGATTTTTGCGCCCGCGCCCACCATGACGTTGTTTCCCAGCGTCGGGTGGCGCTTGCCAACGTCCTTGCCGGTACCGCCAAGGGTGACGCCCTGATACAGCAGGCAGTCGTCCCCTAGCTCGGCCGTTTCGCCGATCACAATGCCGGTTCCATGGTCAATGACCAGACGGCGGCCGATTTTTGCCGCGGGGTGTATTTCAATTCCTGTCCACAGCTTGGACCACTGTGACACGGCGCGCGCCAGAAAGCGCATGCCGTGCAGATGCAGCCAGTGCGCCAGACGATAGTCGATCGTCGCGTGCAGGCCGTTGTACAGCAGCAGGATTTCTGCCGCGCTGCGCGCGGCGGGGTCATTTTTTCGATAGGCACGAATGTCTTCTAACAGATGCATGAAATGCTTGCCTCCAGGCAGGGATACGCCGCAGCCATGCGGCGCGGGCGGCAGAATAGAAAAACCGCCTCCTGATGCAGAATATGCACACAAGAGGCGGGCTGTAAACTCGCGGTTCCACTCTGATTTATCACTTGAGCACTGACGCGGCTCATACGGGGTCTCCCCTCGCTCACGAACGCACTTTCACCAGATCGCCGCGGCTTCCACTTCCAGCCGATGATGGAAACTCTCTGACGCGCGAGGCAGGCTACTCTTTTCGGTCAACGCGATATGAAATTTTCTGCGCACATCATACCATTTTCTGTGCGGCGTGTCAAGTATTCTTACTGGCACAGGCAGGCCGCGTTCTTGATGAAGTACTCAACACCCGAGTAGATCGTGGTGACCACGATCAGCGCAATCACAATCCAGTCCAGAACGATCGAGCCGGTAATGGCCATCATAGCGACCAGACCCACCATGGTGCAGGCGGTCTTGATCTTGCCGCTCCACGCGGCGGCGATGACCGTTCCCTTATTCGCGGCAACGGCACGCAGACTGGTAATGGCAAACTCACGCGCAATGATGATGATCACGACCCAGGAGGGCATCCGCCCCCACTCGATGAACATGATAAATGCGGATGTGACCAGCAGCTTATCGGCCAGCGGGTCAAGGAACTTGCCAAAGTCCGTCACCTGGTTGTAGTGGCGGGCAATATAGCCGTCAACAAAGTCGCTGACACTTGCGACAACAAAGATCGCCAGCGCAGCCCAGCGCAGCCAGTCCGCGCCGCCGTGAATATGCAGCAGCAGGCACAGTACATAAAACGGGATGAGTGCAACACGCACCAGCGTGATCTTACTCGCAGTCGTCATGATAATCCTCCTCCAGAATGCCGACCAGCTCGCCGTCATAGGCGCCGGTCACAACTACATTGACAAATTCTCCAACCGCCACGTCACGTGACGCGGTAAACCACAGCTTGCCGTCGATATCCGGCGAATCGGCATACGTTCTGCCGAAATACGCGTCCTCGTCCGCATCATAGCCCTCGCAAAGAACCTCCAGCGTCTCGCCCTCACGCGCATCGTTCCAGTCATCCATGATACGCGATTGCAGCTCGGCCACCAGATCGGCGCGTGCGCGTGCGATCTCTGCATCCGGATGCTCCATCTCGGCTGCGCGCGTTCCCTCCTCGGGTGAGAATGCAAATGCACCCACACGCTCAAGCCGGAACTCACGCAAAAACGCGCAAAGCTCTTCAAATTCTGCCTCGCCCTCACCGGGCAGACCGGTGATCAGGCTGGTGCGCAGCACAAGCGACGGAATGCAGCTGCGCAGCTTTTGCAGAAGCTCTTTGAGGTATTCGCTGTTGCCGCGCCGGTTCATGCGGCACAGGATGTCGTTGTTGATGTGCTGGATGGGGATATCCAGATACTTGACGATCTTCTCCTCACCGGCCAGAACGTCGATCAGCTCATCGGACATCTCATCCGGATAGAGATAATGGACACGAACCCAGTGGATGCCATCGATACGGCAAAGCTCACGCAGCAGCTGTGCCAGCCGCCGCTCGCCATACAGGTCAAGGCCATAGCGGCTGGTGTCCTGTGCCACAACGATCAGCTCCTTCACGCCGTCGGCTGCCAGCGCTTTGGCCTCTTCCAGGAGCTTCTCCATCGGGCGGCTGCGATACCGGCCGCGCAGCGACGGAATCACGCAGTAGGCGCAGTGATTGTCGCAGCCCTCACCAATTTTCAGGTACGCGTAATGCTGCGGCGTTGTCAGAATGCGCCCGCATTCGCGCACAGGCGCGTCGATGCTTTCAAACTGGCGGGGTGTTTCGCCCGCAAGCACCTGTTTGACAGCGGCTGTGATGTCATAGTACGAGCCGGTGCCCAGAATCCCGTCAACCTCGGGCAGCTCTTTCAGAATTTCCTCCTGATAGCGCTGCGCCAGACAGCCGGTCACCAGAATTTTGCCGATCTTGCCCTCGGCCTTCAGCTGCGCCATCGCCAGGATGTTGTCGATCGCCTCACTCTTGGCTGAGTCAATAAAGCCGCAGGTGTTGACAATGACCACATCCGCACCCTCGGGCGACGGCTGGATCAGATAGCCCGCCTGCTGAAGCAGAAAAAGCATCTGCTCTGCATCGACCTGATTCTTGGCGCAGCCAAGCGAGATCATACCGATCGATTGAATCATTCCATTTCCTCCAAACCATCGGCCGAAAACGTCAGCCCCTCGCGGTAGCGACCAAGTCCGGCCTCAATATCCCGCCAGCTGTGTCCGCGGCGCAGCAGCGCGTCCACGGTCTTTTTGACGGTTTTGTCGTCTGCGTCTCTGCCATCAAGGCGCTGATGCAGAAATTTGTCGATTGCGCCGTCGCATGACGGCATATCCTCCAGCGCGCTGTCCCACAGCTCGCGCGGGATTCCCTTTTCATACAGGATGCTTTTGATGCGTGCGCGGCCATAGCCGCGCCCAGCCGCGCTTTGTACCAGCTGCCGCGCCGTCTGGCCGTCATCCATCAGATGCAGCTCGCGCAGCCAGTCCAGCGTTTCATGCGCATCCGCTGCGCTTGCGCCCTTTTGTACCAGCCGCTTTTCCAGCTCTTTTTCCGAAAGTGCCGAGGCCGCAATCGAGCGCACCGCGCGCTCGCGCGTCAGCGCTTTGGAAACGGCGGCGCGCAGCGCCAGCAGTTCTTCCTCGCAAAGCTCTTTTCCCGGGAAAAGGTCAAAGTCAGCGGCCACAAACGGCGGCGCTTTCAGCCGCGTGTCATCCGAAAAGATCAGCAGAAGCTTCCCGCCTGCGGCGGTCTGCTGCATCTTCTCAAGTTTCATCGCTGAAATCGTCAGCCGAGACTGCTACCGGCTTTGTGGCCGGTGCCGCGGGCGGCTTTGCGCGCGAGCCCTGAAGCTTCCACATGTTCTCGCGTACCTGTGCCTCGATCTGTGCCGCAAGCTCGGGATTCTCCATCAGATACTTTCTTGCGTTGTCGCGTCCCTGACCGATGCGCTCATCCCCGATTGAGAACCAGCTGCCGCTCTTCTGGATGATGTCCAGCTGCGCGGCGATATCGACCAGCTCGCCCCACTTGGAAATGCCTTCGCCGTACATGATGTCGAAAACCGCTTCCTTAAAGGGCGGCGCGACCTTATTCTTCACAATCTTGGCGCGGGTGCGATTGCCGATGATCTCGGTGCCGTTCTTGATGGCCTCAATGCGGCGAATGTCAATACGGACAGACGCATAGAACTTCAGCGCGTTGCCGCCGGTGGTGGTCTCGGGGTTTCCGTACATCACGCCGATCTTCA
>CAZPYW010000134.1:0-4494 GCA_964590095.1 uncultured Oscillospiraceae bacterium
AGTCAGCCTGCGGCTGACAGCTCCCTTGTGCAAAGGGAGCCAGCGCACGCGCCGCGTGCGCTTTTTCGCCCTGCGGGCGGAACTTGCGCCCTTTGGGCGCAAAAATGCCGCGCTTTCGCGCGGCAAAGGCGGCCACGCTGCCGCGGCCGCCCGGGGTTTGGTTATCGGTTCAGATATCTTGCCAGGAACTCTCTGGTGCGCGCTTCCTTTGGTGCGCCGAACAGCTGCTCGGGCGCGCCCTGATCCAGAATGTAGCCGCCGTCCATGAAGATCACGCGGTCGGATACGTCGCGGGCAAAGGCCATCTCATGCGTGACGACCAGCATCGTAAAGCCCTCGGCGGCGAGCGTCTTCATAACGTCCAGAACCTCGCCCACCATCTCGGGGTCGAGCGCACTGGTCGGCTCATCAAACAAAATGATGTCCGGATTCATCGACAGCGTGCGCGCAATGGCCACGCGCTGCTTCTGGCCGCCGGAGAGCTGCGCCGGACGGGCGTTGCAGTAGGCCGCCATGCCGACGCGCTCAAGATAGCCGCGCGCGATTTTTTCGGCCTCGGCGCGGGGGCGCTTGAGAACGGTGGTCTGGGGGCTGACGCAGTTTTCCAGCGCGTTCATGTTGTTGAACAGGTTAAACTGCTGGAACACCATGCCCACGCGCGCGCGATACTGCGGCACGCTGGAGCCCTGCTCACGGATCTCTCTGCCCTCAAAGAAGATCTTGCCGCCGGTCGGCTCTTCCAGGAGGTTGATGCAGCGCAGCATTGTGCTTTTGCCCGAGCCGGAGGGGCCGATGACGCTGATCACGTCGCCCTTGTTCACGCAGAAGCTGACGTCGCGCAGAACCTGATTCTCGCCAAAGGCCTTTTCCAGATGTTCAAGCCGTAAGATCTCAGCCATGCCTCAGCCCTCCTTCGGAACGCGGATCTCAGCCTGAGAATCAGAGCCGGAGCCGCAGATGGTGTAGTTTTCAGAGCCGGCAAGCTTCTTTTCTGCCAGCCGCAGCAGCCGCGTGACGGTGAAGGTCAGGATGAAATAGAGCACGCAGATGACCGTGTACGTCTGGAACGTCTGCAAATTGATGCGCTTGATCACGCCCGCCATGTAGTAAAGCTCAGTCACGCCGATGACGTTCAGCACGGAGGTGTCCTTGATGTTGATGACAAACTCATTGCTGACCGACGGCAGAATGTTGCGCACCACCTGCGGGATGATGACCTTGAGCATGGCCTGTCCGTGCGTCATGCCAACGGCATAGGCCGCCTCAAGCTGTCCCTTATCCACCGACAGGATGCCGCCGCGCACGATCTCGGCCATATACGCGCCGGTGTTGATCGACACGATGAACAAACCTGCGGGGATCAGCGGCAGCGTGCTTCCGCCGTTCATGAACGCATAGCCCCAGTAGATGACCATGGCCTGTACCATCATGGGCGTGCCGCGGAAGACCTCAATATAGACGGCGATGATCGCGTTAACGACCTTTTGCAGCACGCGCATGGCCGGCTTTTTGGACTTGGGCGTGGTACGGATGACACCGGTCAGCAGGCCGATCAGAAAGCCCGCGACCGTGCCGACCAGCGCGATGAGCATCGTATAGCCGACGCCCGAGAGCAGATACGACCAGTACTGGCGTACCAGTGCAGCGACTTCAGATAAAAATTCCATCTCAAACTCCGTAACGGTCACAATTTGATTTTTTCAGCGCGTTGCGCCGTGAAGCAGGACCGTGCTTACTTCTTGATAATGACGACCAGATTGCTGTTATAGTAGCAGTCGGTGAAATCGACCTCTTCCTCACGCTCGGCCGTGGGGCTCATGCCGGCGGCAATGGCGTCCACCGCACCGGACTGGACGGCGGGGATCAGCGAATCCCACTCATAGGCGTAGACCGCAAGCTCCATGCCGAGCTCGGCGGCGATGTACTTGGCCATCTGCACGTCATAGCCGTTGGCGTACATGTTGTCCTGTCCCTGGATGGGAACGGCGCCGTTTGCATCGGTCAGCTGCGTCCAGTTAAAGGGGGCGTAGGCGCACTCCATGGCAAAGCGCAGCGTACCGTTTGAGGTGTCGGTGTTGGACGAGACCAGCGCGCTTTCCACGCTGCCGTTGTCGGGGTCTGCGCTCAGACCGACCATCTGCGCCATCAGCGCCTGACGTGTTTCGGTGGGAACGCCGGAGAGAATGTCGTTGACCGTTGCAACCATGTCAGAGCCGGTCTGGAAAGCAACAGCAATGCCGGTCTCGGCGTCGGTGGCGGTAAAGCCGGTGTCGTTGTTCAAAAACGGCAGATAGGTCAGCGTATCGTCCTTGCCGCAGACCTCAAGCGCTGTGGGCTCCTCGGCAACATAGCCGTCGATTGCGCCGGACTTCAGCGCGTTGAGCAGGTCGGTAAAATCAGCGAAATCCTTCTTGACCACGCCCTCGATCTGGTCGAGCGCCGTCAGATGGAACGTGCCGGTCTGTGCGCCGATGGTGGCACCGGACAGCTCGGCAATCGATGCAGCGTTTTTCAGATCGACCTTTTCGCGTTCGCCGCAGCCGGTCAGCGCGGTGAGCAGCAGCATACAGGCCAGAATGATGGATACGGTTCTTCTCATGATAAGTTTCCTCCTTTTGTGTTGCGGGCTTCCCCGCCCGCCGCAGCGCGGCGGCCTTGCGTTTTGACGCGCAAAAAACGGTCAAAGCAAAGTGCTTCGACCGTTGAAATCGTCGTACCGTCACAGGACGGAAGTTTCACACAAAATCGATGATAGCACTCCGCAATCGGGGATTGCGACAGTCGAATGGATGTTATCCAGACGCCCAACAACGCAGCGCTCAAACGCGGCGTCATTTCGGCGGAAGCTCCTTTCGCCCACGGTGATCGGCCTTTGAGAGCCTGACGTAGGGTACTGATCGGTTCCGCGCCTCTATATCTCTGTTTGATCGTTATTCACGCAGGTAAGCGGTTGCTTACTTTGCTACATTATAGTCACGAAGCAGAAGGAAAGTCAAGCATTTTTCAAAAAATGTGCCGATTTTCCCATTTTCCATAAAAACCGTACCATCCGGCGCACGTTTTCTGTTAAAAACTGCCGACGGCGCTGCGTCTGCGCCCACGTATGGGAGAAAAAACGGGCGCGCAGTACGCTGCGCGCCCGAAAAGTCCGGCTGCAGGCGGTTATACCCGAATCAGCTCGTAGGCCCGCTGGCCAAGGCCGATGGCCTCGCCATGCTCAACGGCATCCTGCCAGCGCGTGTTGGGATGGACGGCATGGAAGCGGTCGTGATCCTCCTCCGCGCCGCGGTCAGAGATGCTGCTGTTGGGGAGCGCGGGCTGGCGGTTGATCGCGTCGGCACACGCGCAGTCCAGCGCCACGGGGTCAAACGAGGCGAACATGCCGACATCCGGCACCACCGGCACGTCATTTTCCGCGTGACAGTCGCAGTTGGGCGAGACGTCGCGGACGATGCAGATATGGAAGCTGGGGCGGCCGTCGACAACGGCCTTGGAATACTCTGCGATCTTATAGTTCAGAAGCTTGACGCTCTGGTCAAAGCGCGGAGAGACGGCGTCCTTGGGACAGACGGCGATGCAGCGGCCGCAGCCGACGCATTTTGCCTCATCAATTTCGCACTTGCCGTTTGTGACAATGGGCGCGCCGTGCGCGCAGATTTTGCTGCAAGCGCCGCAGCCGACACAGTCCTCCTGGTCGACATAGGGCTTTCCCGAGGCGTGCATTTCCATCTTGCCGCGGCGCGAGCCGCAGCCCATGCCGATGTTTTTCAGTGCGCCGCCAAAGCCCGCGTTCTCATGCCCCTTAAAGTGCGTCAGCGAGATAAAGATATCCGCGTCCATGATCGCGCGGCCGATTTTTGCATTCTGGACATACTGGCCGCCGACAACGGGAACCTCCACGTCGTCCGAGCCCTTCAGACCGTCACCGATGATGATCTGACAGCCGGTGGACAGCGGCGAATAGCCATTGAGCATGGCGGTGTCCATATGCTCAAGTGCGTCCTTGCGGCTGCCGACGTAAAGCGTGTTGCAGTCGGTCAAAAACGGCTTGCCGCCGCGCTCACGCACCAGATCGGCGACCACGCGCGCGTAATTTGGCCGCAGATAGGCCATATTGCCAAGCTCTCCAAAATGGAGCTTGATGGCGACAAATTTGCCCTCAAAATCGATCTCATCCAGTCCGGCGGCCAGCGCCAGCTTTTCCAGCTTCTCCAGCTGCGAGGTGCGCCCATGCGAGCGGAAATCGGTAAAATAAACCTTGGATGCTGCCATGTATGATTCTCCCTTTCCTATGTGTGTTCTGCGGCGCGGCGCGCCGGCTTTTCCCATAAATCTATTATATTTTTGTGTCCGCTGTCTGTCAAGCAGAGACAGGCGGCTGTGGGATGGAAAACAGATAATCCAGCAGACTGAAGCCCGCCGTAAACGGCCGCATAAAGTTCCAGATGCCCACACCGGCAAAACCGTATTCCTCGACCAGACGCAGCTTGGCCA
>CAZPYW010000135.1:0-4470 GCA_964590095.1 uncultured Oscillospiraceae bacterium
TGAAAGCTATCGGAATGCTATCAAATTCGCGGCGCTGAATGCGCCGTGTCGTTCCACAATCGCGCGCGTAGCGCGCAATATAAACGCGTCCCCAGCTCTTCTTTTTGCATACTTTTTCTGGAGCAGCAGAAAAAGTATGCCTGCGGAGCAAGGGTAGTAGAAAATCTGTAGGAGAGTATCTCTCCAACGTGAAACGTTGAAAAAACGTCCCCGCACGCGCAGCATGCGGAACAAAAACCGCGCGCACCCATCGGGTGCGCGCGGCTGTACACACGTATACTCAGTCATCTAAAAACTGCAGCTCTTCGCTCAGCAGCTCAAGGAAGCGCTCTTCCAGTCTGTCCATCGGGCGCTTGGGGTCGCGCAGATAGCCAATCGACCAGGTCGAGTCCGGAATTTCCACGTAGCGGATCCCATATTCTTCTTCATGGCGCTTCGGGAGCTTCATTGCAATGCCCCATGCGTTCGTTTCCGCGATCAGCTGCGTGCGCGTCCTGCCCGAGTCCACGCAGATACGATTCGCCTCAAAGGCAGCGGGCAGCTTGATGTTGCCATAGGCCGAGAACGCATCGACCTGAGAAGAATACTCGGTCGTGGGATAATTGCGCAGCTTCTCAAACGGGAAACGATCCTCTTTCAGCAGCGGATGATCCTTGGACAGCTTGACAACAACAGACGTCTTCGCCAGCTGCTTGTACGCAACGCCGTGCTGGTCAACGCTGTGGCGGAAAAAGACCGAGTCCACGGTCTCCTCAGGCACACAGGTGACGGCCAGCTCCGCGCCCTTCTTATACAGGACAGTCAGACTTTCCAGCCAGTTCGTCCCCGTCAGCCGAAGATCAAAGTCCAGCAGCTCATCGCGCTTTTCAAGCTCACTGCACAGGTGGATAAAGGCCTGATCCACGGGCGGATAATGCGGCGAGATCACGCGGAAATGACGCAGCGCAGGCTGGTCGCGCAGTCGCTTGATCCCCTCGCACTTATCCAGCACGCTGGTCGCGTACTGTACCAGCTCCAGACCCTTGTCCGTGAACTGCACGCCGCTGTGGCTGCGGCGCATGATGCTGAAGCCCAGCTCACGTTCAAGCTTGCTGACCGCGTTTGAAATGTTCGGCTGTGAAAGGAAAAGCCGATCGGCCGCACGGTTGATCGAGCCAGCCTCGTAAATGGCGCAAATATAGCGCAGCTGTTCCAGTTTCATACTCTCTTTCTTCTCCGTTTTTTGTGAAATATTAATGAATGTATATAACGTTATAATTATTGCATATTTCCGACTGAAATGCAAGCGGTGTTATAGTATATTTATGTAGAAAAAAGAAAAGGAGGAGCAGACCGCAATGAACTATGAGCAGTTGGAGGCTCTGATACAGGCAAAGACCCCCGTCTTTGAGGCCGTCGCAGATGAGATCTGGGGTTACGCCGAGCTGCGGTATCAGGAGCACAAATCTGCAAAGCTGCAAAAAAACCTTTTGCAGCAGGAGGGCTTCGCCATCGAGGAAAACCTTGGCGGGATTCCCACCGCATTCCGCGCAACCTTTGGCAACGGCCGCCCCGTAATCGGCATTCTGGGTGAGTTTGACGCACTCCCCGCGCTGTCGCAGCAGGCTGATGTCACCGAGCACTCCCCCATCACCGCCGGCGCCCCGGGGCACGGCTGCGGGCATCATCTGCTTGGCACGGGCGCCATGCAGGCCGCCGTGGCGCTGAAGGACTATCTCCTGCAAAATCCCATGGAGGGTACCGTGATCTACTTTGGCTGTCCCGCCGAGGAGGGCGGCGCAGGCAAGGCATTCATGGTGCGTGACGGCTGCTTTGACGGCTGTGACGTCTGTCTGGCCTGGCATCCCTATTCGGCCAGCTTTGGCTGCGTCTCGTCGCTGGCCAACGCGCGCATCATCTATGACTTCACCGGCAAATCCGCACACGCCGCCACCACGCCGCATCTGGGGCGCAGCGCGCTGGACGCGGTTGAGCTGATGAACGTCGGCGTCAACTACATGCGCGAGCACATGATCGACGAGGCACGCGTCCACTATGCCGTCACCGACACCGGCGGCGACGCGCCCAACGTTGTCCAGGCGCACGCACAGGTGCTCTACTCCGTCCGCGCGCCCAAGACCGATCAGGTCTATGATCTGGCACAGCGTGTCCACAACATCGCGCGCGGCGCGGCGCTGATGACCGAGACCAAGGTCGATATCCGCGTGGTCAGCGCCTATGCCGACGTCCTGCAAAATAAGACGCTGGACAATCTGGTCTACAAGCACATGAAAGAGATCCTGCCGCTCAAGTACAGCGACGAGGAGCTGGCCTACGCGGAGAAGTTCCATGCGGTCGGTGACCCGGGCGACTGGAAGCTTTATCAGGGGCTTGCCGCCAAGTTCATCGGCGAAAAGGCCAAGGGGCTGTTCCAGGGCGCAATGGCAGATGTCTGCTTCCCGCCGTCGCCGCTCAAGTCCGGCTCAACCGACGTTGGCGACGTCAGCTGGGTCGTGCCGTCCACGTGGTTTGGCTCGGCGTGCTTCGCACTGGGCACCACGGCGCATTCGTGGATGGCCGTGGCACAGGGCAAGTCCAAAATCGCCCACCGCGGCATGACTGCCGCCGCCACCGTCCTTGCGCGCACGGCGCTGGATATCTTTGAGCAGCCCGCGCTGGTTGAGGCCGCCAAGGCCGACATGGAGCGCGCGAAAAACGGCGCAGAGTACCGCTCGCTGATTCCCAATGAGGTAAAACCCAACAGTTTTTAAATAAAAAAGGAGGTCACACAAACAATGGATAAAATGTATTCCTTTGTTGCCAACGGCAATATCATGCTTCTGTTCTGCTCGTTGGCAATCGTCGTGGTTCTGATTCAGGCCGTGGTCTTCATGCGTACCGCATGGAAGCGCGCGCTTGAGCTGGGCTACACCACCAAAGACCTGCTCAAGGTCGTCAAGAGCAGCGCCATCTTCTCCATCGTTCCCTCGCTTCCCATTATCATCAGCTACATGATTCTGATGCCCGCGCTGGGCAAGTATTTCCCCTGGCTGCGCCTTTCCATCATCGGCTCGGCCACCTATGAGACGATGGCCGCCAACATGGCCGTCACGTCCTTTGGCTATGCCGGCCTTGGCAGCGCCGACTTCTCCCCCGACGTCTTCGGCTCGCTGCTCTGGGTCGTCACCATGGGTATTTTCCTCTCCAGCCTTTCCTCGCTGCTTCTGCGCAAGTTCGACACCAAGATGCAGACCGTCACCTCCAGCTCCAACAGCTTTGGCAAGGTCATCCCCAGCATCATGTTTGTCGGCATGATGGCCACCATCTCCGCGCCCTATCTGATCGACGTGACCAACATCCCCTCGGTCGTGACGATTGTGGTCTCTGCCGGTGTGATGATCGGCATGAACGCGCTGGGCAAGAAGCATCCCGCGCTGAAGGAATTTGCATTCGCACTGAGTATGGTCGCCGGTATGGCCTCAGCCTGTGTGGTCACGGCGCTGATGAAATAAGATAAGGAGGACAGTATCATGAGCAAAGAGAAAAAAGCCGTACATCAGCTCAGCCCGTTTGATGATCTCATCCACAAGATGGGCCTGATCAGTACCATCGTCGTCTGGATCTTCTTCTTCCTCGTTCCCATCGGTGTCAACGCCGTCTACGGCCTCAAGGTCGACTGGGCGCTGACGTTCAAGGCCGCGCTCCCCATCATGCTGATCTTCGCCGTCACCGGCGTGTGTGAAAAGCTGTCCATGTCCCCCGTTATCGGCCCCGGCGCGGTGTATCTGGCCTCGTCCACCGGCAACGTGCAGAACATGAAGCTCCCCGCCGCGCTGAACGCGATGAACATCATGAACTGTGAAGAGGGCAGCGAAGAGGGTCGTGTGATCTCGATCATTGCCGTTGCCACCTCGTCGTTCGTCACCACGCTGATCGTCTTCTGCGGCATGGCGTTCCTTGCCCCCATCGTCACCCCCCTGCTGAGCAACCCCGTTGTCGCCCCCGCGTTTGACAACATGTTCCCCGCACTGGTTGGCCCGATGGTCATTCCGGTCGTCATCAAAAACTGGAAGACCGCTACCCTGCCGGTCGTGCTGGCCATCGTGCTGGCGCTGGTCATGGGCAGCCTGTATTCCACGCTGCAGTCCGTGCTGATGGTCGTGGTCATCGGCGTGTCCATTCTGGCCTATTGGCTGGCACAGCGCAAGAGAGCCGCAAAATAAGTCCCGTTCAGACGCCTCGACAAGCGGTCGGGGCGTCTGCTCTGTCTGCTCATATATTTTTTCGCGATATTTTTTTCACAAAATAATGGACATTTTGCAAAGAATCCTGTAAACTGTAATCAGCAATAGCTATTGCAAGGGGGTACCCCCTTGCACGGCGTTATAACGCCGTGCAAAGCCCTTTTTCCGCGTTTGCGTGGGTATCGGCAAATGAGAAACGAGGAAACCATATGAAAAAACGACTGTTATCCATATTCTTAATTGTGTG
>CAZPYW010000136.1:0-4450 GCA_964590095.1 uncultured Oscillospiraceae bacterium
TGCACGCGCAGCGTGCAAAATGCCGCGCCCATTGGGCGCGGCAGGTCAATAATTTTCGGCTTTCAGCTGGAAATAGCTCTGCGGATGCGCGCAGACGGCGCAGACCTTTGGTGCGCTTTTGCCGATCACGATGTGCCCGCAGTTGCTGCACTGCCAGAGGCAGTCGCCATCGCGCGAGAAGACCAGTCCGTCCTGGACATTTTCCAGAAGCCTTCGATAGCGCGCCTCGTGCTCCTTTTCCACGCCGGCCACGCCGGTAAAGAGCCGTGCGATCTCGGAAAAGCCCTCTTCTCGGGCGATTTTTGCAAAATCGGCGTACATTTGCGTCCACTCATACTGCTCGCCGCGCGCCGCGTCGGCCAGATTCAGCGGTGTATCCGGCATTCCGCTGTGCAAAAGCTTGAACCAGAGCTTTGCGTGCTCTTTTTCGTTGTGTGATGTTTCCTCAAAAATCGTGCCGATCTGGACATAGCCGTCCTTTTTCGCCTTTTCGGCATAATACTGATAGGTGACGCTTGCCTGACACTCTCCGGCAAAGGCAGCCATCAGATTGGCCTCGGTTCTGCTTCCTTTCAGCTGCATGGTGTGCTCCTCCTTTATGTTGGTACATACGGATAGTATGCACAGCTTTCCGGAAAACATGCACAGCGTTGTTACAGAACCTGCAGCAGATAGCCCTTGAGATACCACGACTGCTCCGCGCCCAGCGCCGCCGGATGGTCGCGCGACTGCATTAGCGTTTCAACCAGACGCACCGTGCGGCCGCAGTCCGCGGCTGCCTCACGCAGCATTTTGAAAAACAGCTCCGGCGTCATGAACTGGCTGCATGAACACGAGAGCAGCCAGCCGCCCGATTCGACCAGCTTCATACAGCGCAGATTCAGCTCCTTGTAGCCCCGATAGGCCGCGTCCAGCGCCTTGCGGCTTTTGGCAAAGGCGGGCGGGTCACAGATGACAAGCCCATATTGCCGCCCTGCATCGGCGTATTCACGCGCCAGATCGAACACGTTGACACAGGTGGTCGTCAGCCTGTCTGCCACGCCGTTGAGCGCAGCGTTTCGCCGCACCAGCGCCAGCGCTTCCTCTGATACGTCCACAGCCTCGACGCTTTTCGCGCCGTAGAGCGCGGCATGGATGGAAAAGCCGCCTGTGCAGCAGCACAGATCCAATACGCTTCGCCCTGCGCAATAGGGCTGGATGCGGCCGCGATTTTCCTGCTGATCCAGAAAATGTCCCGTTTTCTGACCCTCTGCGATGCGCACCAGCATGTTGGCATCATGCTCGCGGATGACCAGCTCGTCCGGAACGTCGCCATAGACGCAGCCGGTCAGCTGCGGCAGCCCCTCTTTTTCGCGCACGGCCAGATCGTTTCGCTCATAGATGCCGCGCGGCGCAAACAGCTCGACCAGAAGCTCGAGAATGACCGGCTTCCAGCGCTCCATGCCCAGTGACGTGATCTGAAACGACAGGCAGTCGGCAAATTTGTCCACTGTCAGCCCGGGCAGCCCGTCCGACTCCCCAAACACGACGCGGCACGCATTGGAAAAGCCAAGCGCCTGTCGGTAGCTCCAGGCCTGAGCAAGGCGGCGGCTGAAAAACGCGCGGTCAATTGCCTCGTCCGGCGAGCGCGTCAGGATCCGGACGGTGATCCTGGAGTCGGCGTTAAAGAAGCCGCGCGCACAAAAGCGCATCCGGCTGTCCAGCACGTCCACGATGCCGCCGTTTTCACAGGTATCGTCCGCCCAGTCCAGCTGATTGTCAAAAATCCACGGCGCACCGCCGCGTATCCGCGCGTCCTCGCCGCGCCGAAGACAGACCTGTCCGCTCACCGTCATAGCAAGCCCTCCCAAAAGAATAAGATAGCAGAATGGTTTCTGCTATCTTATCATACTTACGGCACAATTTCCACCGAGAAGATCAGGTGAAATTCCCGCTCCTCCGTTAGCGTTTCCTCCTGCGGTATCGTGTGCAATTCCGTTATCAGATAGCCGCGTGACTCCACGGTACAGATTGCTTCCACGCCGCAAATGAAAAAATAACGCCGTCGATCGCATACGCCAGATAGCGCCGGACAGGGCTGCGCAGCGGCGTTCAACCTCGCGTATCGTCATGGCGTGTCTCTCCCTCATTCGTTTTCTGCTTTCGGTAGATTCAGTATATAGTATGAAGCAGGTTTACAGTCAAGCTTTTTCTGCATTTTTTATTTCTTGAGCAATCACGCCGCTGCATCGACTTGCACTGGACGGATATCCGTGATAAAATCAGGACGAAAGATAGACCGGCGATGGGAGGGCTTTGGCCAGATGCGGACAAAAAAGGCAAAATCGACCAAGAAAAAGATCGTTTCGGCCGCGTGGCGGCTGTTTTACGAACAGGGCTATGACAATACCACGGTGGACGATATTGTAGAGGCATCAAAAACCTCAAAGGGGTCATTCTACCACTATTTTGAGGGCAAGGACGCGCTGCTCAGCTCGCTGTCGTTTTTGTTTGATGAAAAGTATGAGGAGCTGATGCCCACCATCGACCCCGAGATGGACAGCATCGACAAGCTGCTGTATCTCAACCGCGAGCTGTTCAGCATGATCGAGAACACCGTCTCGCTGGAGCTGCTGGCGCGGCTGTTTTCCACGCAGCTGATCACGCGCGGTGAGCGGTATCTGCTGGACTTGGACCGGACGTATTACCGCGTCCTGCGCCAGATCATTCAGGAGGGGCTGGCGCGCGGCGAAATCACGCCCACCACCACCGTCAGTGAGCTTTCCAAGCTCTACAGCCTGTGTGAGCGGGGACTGATGTACGACTGGTGCATCTGCGGAGGGAATTACAGTCTGAAAAACTATGCCGCGCAGATCATGCCCACGATTTTGAACACGTATCGCGCCCTGCGCTGAGCGCTTGCTATTTTCAACCACAAGGCGCGAAAAAATTTGTCCAAGCTGCACAAATTTTGCTGCGCCGGTTCTGAACGGGAAATTCACAATTTGGACATGCAACCATGCCTTTCCTGTGGTATGATATAGACACAGAGGACGCAGCGCCTTGCGGTGCGCGCCCCGCAAGGCAAGGAGGATGCCTGATGAACATACTTTTTTTCCTGACGCCCAAGGCCATGTGCGCCTATGTTGACGCGGGTGCCACGCTCCGTCAGGCGATGGAGCGGATGGAAAACTCCGGCTACACGGCGCTTCCCATTTTGGACAAGGACGGCAGCTATTGCGGCGTATTGACCGAGGGCGATCTGCTTTGGGCGCTCAAGCGGCTTTGCGCCACCGACATTCGCCAGACCGAGGGACACAGCATCAGCGAGATCACGCCCCGCCGCACAATCCATCCGGTCAAGGTGACAACACGGGTTGAGGATCTGATCTCCGTGGCGGCAGAACAGAACTTTGTTCCGGTGATCGACGACAAAAACGACTTTATCGGGCTGGTCACCAGAAGCCGTATCATGAAATATTTTCAGGAGAAGTGCTTCGCGCCCCAAGGCGTTGTCTAGTACGTGCGATAAGCGCAGGTCACGGCTGTGACCTGCGCTTGCTTTTTGCCTGTGCGCCTCGGCTGCAGCCTGCGCTTTTTGGCGAGTGTGTCTGGGCGGCGGTCTGCACCGGCCTTCCTGCGGCCTGCGCGCTTTTGGGCGCAGGGGCAAGGCGGCGCGTTTCTGCGGAAAAATTTTGCACGGCTGGTATAATGCGCCGAATGTGTGGTGATACTTGACCACGGAGGTGCATGAAATGCAACACGAGCATGAACACGCCAATTCGGGCGCGCTGCGCAAATTTCTGCGGGAAAAGGGCTATTACATAGTCCTGTTCCTGTGCATTGCAGCAGTGGGAATTTCGGGCTATGTTTTTCTTTCCGGCGCGGTGCATGAGCGGGAGGCTCTGAACGAAGCGAGTCTTTCCGTTGCAACACCCGCCACCGTCCCCCAGACGCAGAAGACGACCGGCGCGTCAACCGGCAGCGCGGCACAAAGCGCCGCCGCACCCGCGCCGGAGGAGAGCACGCAGACCGCCGCCGCGGCCACGATCGACCGCGACGAACAGGTGCGGCAGGCTGCCGCGTCGGTGCGCGTGTGGCCGGTCTCGGGGACAAGCATCGCGGCGTACAGCATGGAGCAGCTGAGCTACAACGTGACCACGCGCGACTGGCGCACGCATGACGGCGTCGATCTGGCCGCGGCGGCAGGAGAGCCGGTCAAGGCCGCCTGCGCGGGGACGGTCACGGCCGTCTATGACGATGAATATCTGGGCACGACGGTGGTCGTGTCACACGCCGACGGCTACAGCACACAGTATTCCAATCTGGCCGCCATGCCGTCGGTGCGCGCGGGCGACAGCGTCAGCGCGGGGGACGTCATCGGCGCGGTGGGTGCAACCGCCCTGCTTGAGGTGGGGGCGCAGCCGCATCTGCACTTTGCCGTCTTTTCCGGCGGCGCAAGCGTAGACCC
>CAZPYW010000137.1:0-4403 GCA_964590095.1 uncultured Oscillospiraceae bacterium
AATGCCACCTCCCCCGTAAACGGTGGAGGCTTTGGTACTGAGCAGAAACGAACATACAGCCCCACGGGAAATCCAAAAGGGCCGCAGCCCTTTTGGTCGCTTTAAGGGGATTGCAAAGGGGGAAATCGAAATCCCCCTTTGCTGTCCTTTCTTTTTACCGTCAACGACTTTTTCTTTCCCACAGGGGAAAGAAAAAGGGGTTGAATCGCCGCCCCGTGCGCTTCGCGCGGATATTGCACGCGCAGCGTGCGTTTTTTTGCGCCCTCTGGGCGCAGCGGCTCGATGTGGACATCGACCCCTACGGATATAAAAAATCAATGCAGCGTGAAACGCTGCAAAAAAGCGCGCGCCGCATCATTCGATGCGGCGCGTCTCCATCCATGCCGTCAGTCGCTCGATCAAACAGGACGCAGCATACCAGACGGTCTCAAATTTTAGAAATTGCAGCGTATTCTCATCCCACATCAGCTTCAGCTCCGGCGGAAATTCCGCGTCCGAGGACCAGAACTGCAAAATAAGCGGCAGCTCGTCAAACAGCTGAAGCTGAAACGACACCTCGCCCACCGGAAGTGCCACGCCGCCCAGCGCGCGGCAGGCTGCGGCCAGCTGCTCCGGCGCGCGGTCACAGACAGCCGCAAAGGGCGCGAGCATCTCTCCGGCGGGATTTGCCCCATAGGCCGCGCCGGGAAGGTTTTCGGCGCGGCAATAGCGCCCGCTCAGCCGTCTGTCCGGTCTGGCGCAGCAGAGCAGATCGTAAATCGTCATTGCCTCGTGATAGCCGGCCGACGCCCAATCGCCGGATTCGGTCTGCCGGCTGACCGTCCCTGCGGCGCGGCTGACGCGGTATGGCCGCATCAGCATCCGCAGGTAAAAATAGTCGTGGTCATGCGCATAGCGGCTGCACATCGGCCTCTGGTCATATTGCAGAAACCGCTCCGGCATTTGCAGGAGCACGCGCTCGTAATTTGAGAGCATGACAGCCGCTCCTTTCGTGTACGTCTTTTCAGTTTTTGCGCAAAGCCGGTATTATTCGGTGCGCAGTGCAACGACCGGATCCTTGCGCGCGGCAAGCCGCGAGGGAATAAGTCCGGCAATCGAGGTCAGCACCATGGAAATGACGATCAGCGCAACACCCGCAACAGACGGCAGCTCCGCGCCAAGCGTTGCAATACCGGTCAGATGGCGAACGATGGCGTTGATGGGCACGATCAGAATCAGCGTCAGCCCGATGCCGATCAGTCCCGCGATAAAGCCCTCAATCAGCGTTTCGGCATTAAAGACGCGGGAAATATCGCGCTTGGACGCGCCAATGGCGCGCAGGATGCCAATCTCCTTCGTCCGTTCAAGAACGGAAATGTAGGTGATAATTCCGATCATAATCGACGAAACGACCAGCGAGATTGCAACAAACGCAATCAGTACATAGGAAATGGCGTTGATGATGGTGGTGATCGAGCTCATTAACAGTGCCACATAGTCGGTATACGTGATCTCGTCGTCCTCCTCCGCGCTCTGGTTATATGCGTCGATCGCATCCGCGATGGCGTCCTTACCGGCAAATGTCGCGGTGTAGAGCTTGACAGAGGCGGGGCTTTCGGGGTCAACATAGCCCAGCAGGTCAAGATTGTCCTCATACGTCGAATCCGAGGTCGTGGGCGGGACATAGTCTGCATAAAGCAGCTCGATCTGATCCTCGCGCAGCGCGTCGGGGTCAAGCATCATCGCCAGCTGCTCTGCCGGAAGCGCAGCCAGCTGCGCCTTTACGCCCTCGGCATACTGCTCGGTGACGCCCTCACGCACAGACTGCTCCACATAGGAAAACAGCGTCTCATCGTCCATCTGGTCGATGTAGCCCTGCAGCTCGGCCGCGTCAATACCCATCTCCGCGGCATAGGAGTCTGCCATCTGCTGCTGGATGGTTTCGCGCGTCATGCCCTGCATCGTCTGCTCGACGGTCATCTCCAGATAGCTCTCCTCAGGGACACAGGCGGCGGCCAGATACATTTCAGACAGCTCCGAAACGTCGGCCTCATCGATGATCTCACGCAGCGCGGCCAGCTTTTCTGCCGTATCCGGCTCCACATCGTCATCCGTCGGGAATGCAAGCGCCGTCAAAACATCGGTCGCGGGGTCATCCAGCTGCTTCCGGACGATCTCATGTGCGGCAGTCGTCTGCATGACATAGTCCGTCAGAAGCGTGGTGTAGCCAATCGAGCCGGTCATCATGGCCGCTGCCGCGTCGGGGTTGGGACGGACGATACCGGCAATTTTCAGCGTGGTGCCGATCTCGTCAGAGTGATACAGGTAATCCATGCCCGCATCGGTCGCAGACAGGTCGGTATAGGTGTCGGTTGCCGCGTCATGGCGATAGATCTCACACGGCAGAATCAGCTTGAACGTGCGGCCGCAGAGGTCTTCATAGCTCCAGCTGGTGTCGTTCACGTCCACCTGCTTTTCATCCATCGCGTCCTGCATGGCCTGCTCCATTTCGCTTTCGGTGCGCAGACCCATCGCGTACATGACCAGGTCGCTGATCTCGTTATTTTCGGTGACGATCAGCACGACCTCATCATAGCTTTCCGGCCACTTGCCGTACAGCACATCATACTGCGACTGGACAAGCTCGCTGATCGGCTCGCCATCCTTGCCCGCGAGCATCTCCTCCCACACATCCATCATGGTGTAGTAGCTGCCAAAGCGGGAGAACAGCGCGCTGTAGTCGCCGCCGTACATCGACGACATCACATTTTGCAGCAGCTCCATCACGTCGGCCTTGACGATGTTGCCGTCGTCATCGGTCGTGTAGATGGGCATGGTCAGATCATAGGAATACTGGATGGCCGTCAGATTCTCATGGATGGGACTTGCGGGGTCATCCAGATACTGCTTGAACAGCTTGAGGTTGTTCGTCTCCGTCTCGGCCGAATTGAGGCTGTTCATCAGCTCATACATGACGGTCGAGGCATAGACGCGGTCGGTTTCGTGCTGTGTTTCCGCTTTTTTCTGCTGCTCGCCCATCATGGTCGTGACCATGGTGGACATGTCCATGGTTTCAGCCTCAATGGTGACGGGATAGGAGGACAGCGTATCCTCCTGCACCTGGTCGATATAATTCTGAATGCCGTTTGACAGGGACAGAATCAGCGCAATGCCGATAATGCCGATCGAGCCGGCAAAGGCCGTAAGAATCGTGCGCGCCTTTTTGGTCATCAGGTTGTTAAGCGACAGTCCCAGCGCGGTGAAGAACGACATGGAGGTCTTCCCCTGCGGCGCGGTGGGCGCGGGAAGTGCCTTCGCATCGGTGCAGGGGTCAGAGTCGCTGACGACCTGTCCGTCCAGCAGCCGGATGGTACGCGTGGCATATTCCTCAGCCAGATCGGGATTGTGCGTGACCATGATGACCAGCTTTTCCTTTGCGATCTCGCGCAGGATGTCCATGACCTGTACCGAGGTCTCGGAGTCCAGCGCGCCGGTCGGCTCATCGGCCAGCAGGATCTCGGGGTCGTTGACCAGCGCGCGGGCGATGGCCACACGCTGCATCTGGCCGCCGGACATCTGGTTCGGGCGCTTGTTCAGCTGATCGCCCAGACCAACACGCTCCAGCGCATGTGCGGCGCGGGCGCGGCGCTCCTGCCGCGAAACGCCCGAAAGCGTCAGCGCCAGCTCAACATTGCGCAGGACGCTCTGGTGCGGGATGAGGTTGTAGCTCTGGAAGACAAAGCCGATGGAGTGGTTGCGGTAGGCGTCCCAGTCGCGGTCGCGGAACTGCTTGGTCGAGCGGCCGGAAATGACCAGGTCGCCCGAGGTGTACTGATCCAGGCCGCCGATCAGATTCAGCAGCGTGGTCTTGCCGCAGCCCGAGGGGCCGAGAATGGCGACAAATTCCTGGCGGCGGAAGCTGATGCTGACGTCACGCAGCGCGTGAACGACGCTCCCGCCGGCGGGATAGTCCTTGACGATGTGATCGAGTTTAAGCATGTGTTCACCTGATTTCAAAGATTAGGATGCAAGAAAAGTTTACGGCTCATCTTATTTTCCAGCATATCTTACTGAAAATGGAGCAGAAAATCATGAACAGTAGATGAACAGTGTGTTAAAATCGCGCCCTCCGGCGGCGCATCACAAAAAGTGTCAGCGGTTCTGAAAAAATATCTGCTCTTCTGATCGTCTGTAATAGAAAAAAGATGCGATTTTTTGGTCATTTTGGGCAAAATGATACTGGACACTGACTGCAAAATACAGTATAATCTAGCCGAATAGAAAGTATGAAAGTACTTTGCTTGTCGGAACGGGTCGTTCCGGCTAAATTGAAGGAGGAAATATCATGTCTGTTAAAGTTGCTATCAATGGTTTTGGCCGCATTGGCCGTCTGGCTTTCCGTCAGATGTTCGGCGCTGAGGGCT
>CAZPYW010000138.1:0-4399 GCA_964590095.1 uncultured Oscillospiraceae bacterium
CTGAGAGGATAATCGAAATGTGCCGCGCGCCCAGCGCGCGGCACAATCGCCGCCGAAGGGCGGCGATTTTTGCGCCCTTTGGGCGCGCAGAGCACGATGTTTGTTGTGACAGCAAAAGCGGGACTGGCCTGGCCAGTCCCGCTTTTATGCGATCTTTTATACTGTAATTCAGGTTTCATCCGCGATCGCGGGGTCAAGCTCGGGGGCGAGCTTTTTGAAAATGCCCCACAGGATGCGTGCATCCAGATACATGACCAGCGCAAAGCCGCCCAGAATCCAGAAGATCGATGTCCGCAGGAAAAACTCGGTTGCAAAGAAAAAGAGTATCAGCGGCAGAAGATTCATCACGACCATCAGCAGCGTTTTCGGCGCGTTTGCCAGACTGAGCAGCAGCACGTTTTGCAGCGTCATCCGGATGGTGTTTTCAAACGTGGCAATATACGCGAACACATAGGCAAACATGCACAGCAGCACGATCAGCGGCAGGATGCAGGCAACGGTCATCAGCGTAGATGCACCAAGCGCGCCGCTCAGCAGCAGCCACAGGTTGACCGCACACAGCGCCAGCGGCACCAGCAGAATCAGCCACGTCAGCGTTGCGGGCTTAAAATTTGAGCGGAACGCGCGGAAAAAGTCGCGGAGGATGGACGAATCCGTTCCGGCGATCATATTCAGGCAGACGCGGTACAGCGCCGTTGTGGCCGCGCCAATGGTTACGATCGGGATGCAGAGCACCAGCCAGAGCACATTCAGGATAATAATGTCGGCAACGCGGGAAAGAAACTGCATGATGGGGGAGTCGGGGTTAAAAAGTCGGTTCATGGTGGGTCCTCCGTGGGTTGGGTCAGATGATTTGAATTTGGCAGAGCTGCATGGCGCGCAGTGCGTTTTCGTGACTCTGCGGCGTAACGCCTGCACAGCAGGCGGCACGGACGGAAATGGGAAGCTCGGGCAGCGCGCCCTTCAGCATCATGGCGTTGGTGATGACGCAGATATCGGTGCAAAGGCCGATAAATTCGACCGACTCCAGACCGGACAGCGCGGAAAGGTGCCGGATGAGTGCGGGTGAGCCAAAGGACGGCTTATCAAAGCAGGGCGCGTCTGCGGTATCCAGCTGTGCGTCGATCTGCCAGCCGTCGGTTCCCTCGATGCAGTGCGGAACGGGCAGGTTTTTGCCCTCCTGTGTCTGCAAGTAGTCCGCGTGATGCGTATCACGCGTGAAAACCACCTGCCAGCCGTCCTGCCGTGCCTGTGCCAGCCGCGCTGCGACAGCCGGAACAATGGCGCGTGCCTCGGGCGTGCCGAGCGCGCCGGAAATAAAATCATATTGCATGTCAATGACTGCGAGTACGTTCATGGATAAGCCTCCTGCGCCGTGGGCAGCGCGTCGATTTTTATATTCTATACAGTATAGCACATTCTGCGGCATTTTGCATCTATGCTTGACAAAAAAGAATGGGGCGGCTATACTACGATATATAAAAAATTTTATATAAAATTTTTGAACAGTTTTGTGTAAGGGGGAGCATGTCATGCTTCTGAAAAGCATTATGGCGCTGTACCAGCATCTGCGTCTGGACAGCTATCGCCGGATGTTCGGCGCGATTCGCGAGAAAAGCGGCAGCCTCAGCGCAACCGAGGCCTTTTCGGCCGACGTGATCTATCTGCTGGGCAATCCCACGCTGCAGCAGTTTGCGCGCGCCATTGGCATCTCGCAGCCGAACGCAACGTACAAGGTAAACGCGCTTGTCGCAAAGGGCTACATCTGTAAGCAGACGCCGGAGTACGACCGGCGTGAGGTTCGGCTGACGACCGGCGAAAAATTCAGGACGTACTTTCAGGAAAACAGCCAGCCGCTGATGCGCGCGGTTTCGCGCCTGCGCGGGAAGTTCACCGATGAGCAGCTGGCGCTGACGGCAAGCGTGGTCGATACGCTGCTGCATGAGATGGAACAGGAGGAGCAGGAAGATGCTTGATATTTTTGAAAAATGCCAGAAACGCTCGATGGTGGACGAAATCCGCGAGAAGGGGCTGTATCCCTATTTTCATGCACTGGAATCGCGGCAGGACACCGAGGTCATCATGGAGGGCAAGCGCCGCATCATGCTGGGCTCGAACAACTACCTTGGCCTGACCACGTCTGCGTCGGTCATCGAGGCGGGCGTGCACGCGTATGAGACGCTTGGCTCCGGCTGCTCCGGCTCGCGGTTTCTAAACGGCACGCTGCGGCTGCATTTACAGCTGGAGGCCGAGCTGGCAGAATTTTTGCACAAGGAGGCCGTTGTGACCTTCTCCACGGGCTTTCAGTCGAACCTTGGCATCATCAGCGCCATCGTCGGGATGCACGACTATGTCATCATGGACAGAGAAAACCACGCCAGTCTGTATGACGGCTGCCGGCTGAGCTATGGCAAGATGCTGCGCTTCCGGCACAACGACATGGACGATCTGGAAAAGAAGCTGCAAAAGGTTCCGGAAACCTGCGGCTGTCTGATCGTGACCGAC
This sequence comes from uncultured Oscillospiraceae bacterium, assembly GCA_964590095.1. GTDB lineage: Bacteria > Bacillota > Clostridia > Oscillospirales > Oscillospiraceae > CAG-170. The sequence goes on from CAZPYW010000138.1 coordinate 2,506, forward strand.
GGCGTGTTTTCCATGGGCGGCGACATCGCAAACCTGCCCGAAATCTGCCGTCTGGCAAAGCAGTACGGCGCGCGCGTGATGGTGGACGATGCGCACGGTCTGGGCGTACTGGGCGAGGGCGGCCGCGGCACGGCAAGCTATTACGGCCTTGAGGATGAGGTCGATATCTACATGGGCACCTTCTCCAAATCACTTGCCTCGCTGGGCGGCTACATGGCCGCAAGCGCGCGGGTTGCCGACTATGTGCGCCACGCCTCGCGTCCGTTTATCTTCTCGGCCTCCATCCCGCCGGCAAATGCCGCCGCGGCACTGGCCGCGCTGCGCCAGCTGCGCGCGCAGCCTGAGCTTGTGACGACGCTGCAGAATAACGCGCGCTATATGCGCGAATGCCTGCGTGAACGCAGCATTAAAATGCGCCCCTCAAACGGCGAATGCGTGCCGATCATCCCGATCTACACGTATGAAGAGCTTCCCACGCTGCAAATTGCAAAGGAGCTGTACGACGCGGGCGTATACGTCAACAGCTCGCTTCCGCCTGCAACCGCGCCGCATGAGTGCCTGCTGCGCACCAGTCTGATGGCGACGCACACACATGCGCTGATCGATGAGGCCGTGGGCATCATCGCGGACGTTCTGGGGAGGCATGCGTTGTGAGTGACAAGGTCTGTCTGATCACCGGCGGCACCTCGGGCATCGGGCTTGCCACTGCCGCCGAGATGAAAAAACGCGGCTATGCCGTCTATGAGCTCAGCCGCCGCGCGGCCACGCAGACGGAGTTTTACCACATCCGCGCCGACGTGACGGACGAGCAGGCGGTAAACGACGCGGTGGGTGAGATCCTGCGGCAGGAGGATCACATCGATGTGGTCATCAACAACGCCGGCTTTGGCGTGTCCGGCGCGGTGGAGTTTACGGCGCTTGCGGATGCAAAGCGGCAGCTTGAGGTCAATTTCTTCGGAATGGTCAACGTCTGCAAGGCCGTTTTGCCAACGCTGCGCGCGCAGGGGCGGGGACGGATCGTCAACCTCAGCTCGGTCGCGGGCGTGATCCCCATTCCGTTCCAGACGTATTACTCGGTCAGCAAGGCGGCCATCAACGCCTATACCATGGCGCTTGCGAATGAAGTGCGCCCCTTTGGCGTGCAGGTCTGTGCGGTGATGCCCGGGGACATCCGGACGGGCTTTACCGCCGCGCGGCAGAAAAGCCAGCTGGGCGACGAGGTCTATGGCGGGCGCATCAGCCGCAGCGTAGCCGGTATGGAGCGCGACGAGCAGAACGGCATGAGCCCCGAAACAGCGGGCGCGTACATTGCCTCGATTGCCACGCGGCGCGCGGTCAAGCCGCTGCGCGCGATCGGCGCACAGTACAAGCTGTTCTGCGTGCTGGCAAAGCTGCTTCCGGTGCGGACGCTCAACTGGCTGGTCGGACTGATTTACGCGAAATAAAGGGAAAAGAATCGCCCCCGACGAGGTCGGGGGCGATTGCTATATCAGCATGCGGCGCTGCCACATGGTTGTATTCGTAAGTTATTGCAGGAAAAATTTATATTCCGCAGAAGCGTATACGCTGCTGCAAACACGTTCGATATCTGCGTCACTAACAGGCTCGTATCCATACGATGGATTTACGCGCAAGATTTCAAAGCTTCTTCCATCGGTCACAAATGCAATATTCTCAATTGTAGCAAACGCAAGTCCTGATGCTGTATTCAATGCAGTTGTGGCGGTAAATGTGTTCAAATCATCGGCCAGCCCCTTACCAAAGGAAAGCCCGCCTCCGGCGTACCGGAGGCGGGTCTTGCAGACGGAAGCAGATCAGAGATAGGCGAGCAGCGCCGCGGTCAGCCGCGCGCGCGTTTCCAGCGGGGCAAACGAGGACTCGATGGCATAGAGAT